>JAHBSN010000035.1 GCA_019639095.1 Actinomycetota bacterium | reverse complement strand
GGGCGGCGCCCGGCCAGGAAGGCGGAGACCACCTCGAGCAGCTGGGCCTTGCTGATCGGGCAGCCCCGGAGCTCGAAGTCCACCGGCACGTGGTCGGCGATGGCGGTCGAGGTGGACAGCGTCGAGATGAACGACGGGTGGGCGTAGACGATGGCGAGGAACTCCTGCACGTCGGAGAAGTTGCGCAGGGCCTGGATGCCGCCCGAGGTGGCGCAGGCGCCGATGGTGACGAGGTGGGTCGAGCGGGCGCGCACGCTGCGGATGCGCTCGGCGTCGTGGGGCGTGGTGATCGACCCCTCCACGATCGACAGGTCGTAGGCCCCGGTGCCGCCGTCGTCCTGGCCGGCCTCGAGGAAGTAGGCGAGGTCGAGCGCGCCGGCCACCTCGAGCAGCTCGTCCTCGCAGTCGAGCAGGGTGAGCTGGCAGCCGTCGCACGAGGCGAACTTCCAGACCGCCACGCGGGGACGCGCGGCGCTCATCGCTCCCGCACCTCGAGCAGCGGCAGCACCCGCGCCGCGGGCAGCACCGGGCCCTCCCGGCACACGAGCACCGGACCGAGCTGGCAGTGGCCGCAGTGGCCCACCCCGCAGGTCATCGAGCGCTCCACCGACACCTGCACGTCGGCCACGTCGACGCCCTGCACGCCGAGCGCCCGCACCGTCGCCCGCATCATCACCTCGGGGCCGCACACGAACGCGGTGGCGGCGTCGGGGTCGAAGCAGGCGCCGTCGAGCAGGCCGGTCACCACCCCGATGGCGCCGGGCCAACGGCTGGCAGGGTCGCCGAGGCGGTCCACGGTGATCGCCACCTCCACGTCGCCGCGGGCGCTCCAGCCCCGCAGGTGCTCGGCGAAGCACAGGTCGTCGGGCGTGCGGGCGCCCACCAGCACGTTGACCGAGCCGTAGCGATCGCGGTCGGCGAGCACGGCGTCGACCACGCCGCGGAGCGGGGCGAGGCCGATGCCACCGGCCACCACCACCACGTCGCGCCCGGTGGCGGCGTCGAGGTCCCAGCCGGTGCCGAACGGGCCGCGGCTCGCCACGAGGTCGCCGGGCCGGGCTGCGGCGAGCGCGGCCGTGGCCGCGCCAACCGAGCGGACGGTGTGCTCCACCGCGCCCCCGTGGCCGGCCATCGCGCTGTAGGAGATCGGGACCTCCCCGGCGCCGAAGGCGGCGAGCATGGCGAACTGGCCGGGCCGGGGGGCGGCGTCGCCGAGCGCGGTGGGCCCGGTCGGCGCCAGGGTCAGGGTGGCGGTGTCGGCGGTCTCCCGGCGGTGCGCGCGCACCTCCAGCAGCTGCGGCACCAGGGGCGCGACGGTCGGCTCAGCGATGGCCATGGCCGTACAGGTCCAGCAGCTGGTGTCGCGCGGCCTCGAGCCGAGCGGTCATGGTCCGCATCACCTGGCGGGCCACGCGGCGGTCGAGGGCGGGGTCGTGGTCGCACGCGGCGCGCACGGTGGTGGCGTCGAGCGCCACGAGCCGGGCGATCGATCGCGCGGTGGCGTCGAAGTGCCAGGCGTGGGGCGGCAGCAGCCAGGACCAGCCGAGCAGCTCGCCTGCTCCCACCGTCGAGACGGCGATGGACCCCCGCCCGGGGTGGTGCACCTCGATGCCCACGTGGCCGTGGGTGACCAGGTAGGCGTGCGTGGCCGGGCGGCCCTCGCGGAACAGCGCCTCGCCGGGGAGGAGGTCCACCACCCGCGCGCCCTCGGCGATGGCGTCGACCTCCGCGGGCGACAGGCCCGACGTGAACGGGTGGCCGGCCACGAGGTCTCGGATCTCGGGCTCGGTCACGACGGACCTCCCTCGGGGTGGGCGGCGACGGCGGTCGGTCCGGCGATGGCGGTGGCCTCCTCGACGAGGTCGATGCCCACGGGGCACCAGGTGGTGCAGCGGCCGCAGCCGGTGCAGCCCGAGGTGCCGAACTGGTCCCACCACGTGTCGAGCTTGTGGGTGAGCCACTGGCGGTAGCGCGAGCGGGTGGAGGCGTGGACGCTGCCGCCGTGGAGGTACGAGTGGTCGAGGGTGAAGCACGAGTCCGCCACCCGGGTGCGGGTGGTCTCGGTGCCGGCCAGGTCGGTGGTGGTCTCCACCGTCGAGCAGAAGCACGTCGGGCAGACGAGCGTGCAGTTGGCGCACGACAGGCATCGCTCGGCGACGTCGTCCCACCGCGGGTGCTCGAGCGCGGCCTCCAGGCGACCGGCGAGGCCCTCGGCGTCGAGGTGGCGGTGCTCGTCGATCCGCCGCGCCGCCTCCGCGATGGCCTCGGCCGCCGTCGTCTCGTCGGCGGCGGTGGCCGGACGGGCCTCGGCGGCCACGGCGGCGAGCAGGGCTCGACCGGCGTCGGTGCCGGGCCGGCAGACCAGCTCGTGGCGATCGGTGGTGCAGACCTCGTGCACGTGGAGGTCGGGCGTCGGCCCGGGGTGGCCCGCCCCGGCGGCCGCCGGCCCGGTGCCCATCGACGGGCAGAAGCACGTGGACGCCGGGCTCGTGCAGTCGACCGCCACCACGAACACGTCTCGTCGGCGCTCCGCGTAGTGCGGGTCGGGGTGCTCTCCGCCGAGCAGCACGCGGTCGCTGACGGCGAGGGCGGCGAGGTCGCAGCCCCGCACGCCCACCCACGCGGTGGGCTCCACGCCGGCGCGCGGGTCGGCGGGCAGGACCTCCTGGTGGCGGGCGCCGTCACGGTCTCCCTCGCCGGCGCGCCGGCGCCGGATCTGCAGGAGGGGCAGGCGGCTGGGGTTGACCTCGGTGCGCCACGATCGCTGGCCCACCGCGTAGCCGAACAGCGCGTCGTCGTCGCGCCGCACGGCGCGGTAGCGGCCGGGAGCCTGCTCGTCGGTCCAGCCGGCGGGGAGGTCGGCCACGCCGGCGATCTCGCCGATCCCGATCACGCCGTCGGCCAGCACCGGGCCGAGCACGCGACGCTCCCGGGCGAGCAGGGCGAGGAGCGCGTCGAACCCGGCGACGTCGACCACCACCGCGCCCGTGTCCGTGCCCACGGCCCGATCATCCTCTCGCGCCGGGCGGTGCGGGAGGGCCGAACGTCACAGCGGGACCGGTCAGCAGATCCGGGGGAGCGGGTCCCCGGCCATGAGGTCGACGATGCGCCGCCCGCCGAACCCGGTGGTGGCCACCACCCGGCCCGGCGGCCCCGCCACCACCTCGCCCACGCGGGCGGCGAGGGCGCCGATCGGGCCGACGCCGTGGAGGGCGGCCAGGGCGGCGTCGGCCACCTCCGGTGCCACCACCGCCACCAGGCAGCCCTCGTTGGCCACGCACCAGGGGTCGAGGCCGAGCAGCTCGCAGGCGCCGCGGGTGGCCGGGCGGATCGCCACGTCCGGCTCGTGGACCTCGATGCCGAGGGCGGCGTCGAGGACCAGCTCGTTGAGGGCGGTGGCCAGGCCGCCGCGGGAGGGGTCGCGCAGCACGCGCAGGTGGGCGCCGTGGGCGGTGGCGCCGATCAGCGCCTCGGCGAGCGGCCACACCGGGGCGGTGTCGCTGCAGACGTCGGCGTCGATGCCCAGGTCCTCGCGCGCCAGCAGCACCGCCGTGCCGTGGTCGGCGATCGGCCCGGTCAGCAGCACCTGGTCGCCGGGGCGGAGGCGGGTGGGCGAGGGGTCGTGGCCGGGCGCGGTGGCCAGCTCGCCCACGCCGCTCGTGACCACGTACATGCCGTCGGCCCGGCCGCGCTCCACCACCTTGGTGTCGCCGGCCACCACCCGCACCCCGGCGGCGCGGGCGGCGGCGGCCATGGCGTCGAGCTCGGCGTCGAACGTGGCCAGTGGCAGGCCCTCCTCGAGCACGAAGGCGGCGGTGAGCACGAGCGGCCGGGCGCCGCCCGCGGCCAGGTCGTTGACGGTGCCGTGCACGGCCAGGCTCCCGATGCTG
Organism: Actinomycetota bacterium; assembly: GCA_019639095.1. Lineage (GTDB taxonomy): Bacteria > Actinomycetota > Acidimicrobiia > Acidimicrobiales > Iamiaceae > Aquihabitans. Next base: position 15,702 of record JAHBSN010000035.1, on the reverse strand, counting down.
CCGCCCGGGAACCGCAGCGGGCGCACCACGTGGGCGTCGGTGGTGGTGGCGAGGCGGGTGCTCGACGTGGCGAAGGGCGTGGCGTCGAGCAGCGGCGCGCCGGGGTGGTCCGGGTCCACCGCCAGGCGGGGGACGACGTGCTCGGCCACGAGCCGTCGGGACGCCACGCCGCCGGCACCGTGCGCGAGGGTGACGTGGTCGTCGGTCATCGCGGGCGAGCGCCCACCGTGACGATCGAGCGGCCGGCGTCGGGGCCGTAGCGGAACGCCGCCGCGCAGGCGCCCTCGGAGGAGACCATGCAGCTGCCGATCGGGTGCTCGGGGGTACAGGCGGTGCCGAACACCCGGCACTCGTCGGGGCGGATGGCGCCGCGCAGCACGTCGCCGCACCGGCAGGCGCGCGGGTCGGGCGACGGGATGCCCGGCAGGTCGAAGCGGCGCTCGGCATCGTGGGCGGCGTAGCGGTCGGCGATGCGGTAGCCCGACCGCTCGATCCAGCCGAGGCCTCGCCACTCGAAGGTGTCTCGCACCTCGAACACGTCGTCGAGGAGCGCCAGAGCCGCCGGGTTGCCGCCCCATCGCACGGCTCGGCGGTAGCCGTTCTCCACCTCGGCCCGCCCCTCCCGCAGCTGGCGCACGACGGCGAGGGTGGCGGCCAGGAGGTCGAGCGGCTCGAACCCGGCCACCACGATCGGGACCCGGTGGCGCTCGGCGAGCTCCTCGTACGGCGTGCAGCCGATGATCGTGGACACGTGGCCGGGGCCGATCAGCCCGTCGAGGCGGGTGGTCGGGTCGTCGAGGAGGGCGGCCAGCGGCGGGACCACCCGCACCAGCTCGCAGAGCACGGTGAAGTTGGCCAGGCCCTGCTGGTCGGCGGCGACGATGGCGGCGGCGGTGGCCGGTGCCGTGGTCTCGAAGCCGATGCCGAGGAACGCCACCTGGCGGCCGGGCTCGGCGGCGGCGAGGGCCACGGCGTCCAGTGGGGAGTAGACGATGCGGACGTCCGCTCCGGCGCTGCGGGCCTCGAGGAGGGACCCGTGGGTGCCGGGGACGCGCAGCACGTCGCCGTAGGTGCAGAGGGTGACGTCGTGGTCGCGGGCCAGGGCCACGGCGTCGTCCAGGCGGCCGCGGGGGAGCACGCACACCGGGCAGCCGGGGCCGTGGACGTACTCGACGTTGGGCGGCAGGTGGGCGCCGAGGCCGTGGCGACCGATGGCGTGGGTGTGGCCGCCGCAGACCTCCATGATCCGAAGGGTTCGATCCGGCTCGGCGCCGGCGGCCTCGGCCAGCCGGGTCGCCAGCACCCGGGCCCGGTCCGGATCGCGGTACTCGTCGGCGAACCGCAGGGCGTCGCTCACGGCTCCGAGTCCCCCTCGGCGGTGAGCGCGTCGTCGAGCAGGGCGAGGGCGGCGGCCGCCTCGTCCTCGTCGATGCGGGCGATGGCGAACCCCACGTGCACGAGCACCCAGTCGCCCTCGGCCACCTCGGGCAGGAGCAGCACGCTGGCCTCCCGGGTGGCGCCCAGCACGTCGACGGTGGCCGAGCGCCGGTCAGCGTCGAGCGCCACCACCCTCGCCGGCACGCTGAGACACATGGGCACCTCCGCCCGTGGCCCCGGAGCCCGTGGGGCCGTCGTCGATACGATGCCAGCCGCCACCTCCGCCTGCCACCGCGGGAGCGCCGTGACGCCACCCGACCGCCCGAAGCCCCCGTCCCCAGCGGCCAGGAGGGTGGCGTTCCGGGTCACCGGCACGGTGCAGGGCGTGGGGTTCCGCCCCACGGTTCACCGCCACGCGCGCCACCTGGGCGTGGCCGGCTGGGTGGCCAACGACGCCTCCGGCGTGGTGGGCGAGGTGGAGGGGCCGCCGCCCGCGGTCGACCGGCTCGTCCACCTGCTCCGCCACGGCGCGCCCCCGCTGGCCGTGGTGGACCGCGTGGAGGTGGTGGAGGTGGCGCCCATCGGGCAGCCGGGCTTCGCCGTGCGGCCCTCCCTGCAGAGCCGGACCCTCGCCGCCGCGCTCGCCATCCCGGCCGACACCGCCACCTGCGCCGCCTGCCTGGCCGAGGTGGCCGATCCGGCCGATCGGCGCCACCGGTACGCCTTCACCAACTGCACCGCCTGCGGCCCCCGGCTCACCATCGTCACGAGCCCGCCCTACGACCGCGCCAACACCTCGATGGCGGCGTTCCCGATGTGTGCGGCCTGTCGGGCCGAGTACGACGATCCCGCCGACCGCCGGTTCCACGCCGAGGCCACCTGCTGCCCGGCGTGCGGCCCGCGGCTGCGCGCCGAGCCGGCGCCGGCCGACCACCCCGACGCCGGCCCGATCGACCTCGTCGCCGCCGACCTGCGCGCCGGCGGCGTGGTCGCCGTGAAGGGCCTGGGCGGCTACCACCTGGCCGCGCTGGCCGCCGACGAGGAGGCGGTGCAGCGGGTCCGGGCCATCAAGCACCGCGAGCGCAAGCCGATGGCCGTGCTCGTGGCCGACCTGGCCGGGGCCCGGCGTCTGGCGCACGTGGACGCCCCGGCCGCCGCCCTGCTCGCCGGCCCCCGCGCCCCGATCGTGCTGGTGCCCCGTCGGACCGATGCCCCGGTGGACGCGGCCGTGGCCGACGCGGTGGCCCCCGCCACCCACCTGCTCGGCCTCCTCCTGCCGCCCACCGCCCTGCACCACCTGCTGCTTGCGGCGGTGGGGGCGCCGATCGTGCTGACCAGCGCCAACCCCACCGACGAGCCGATGGTGGTGGACGACGACGAGGCCCGCCGTCGCCTCGCCCCCCACGTCGACCGGCTCCTCGCCCACGACCGGGCGATCACCACCCGGGTGGACGACTCGGTGGCCCGCATCGTCGACGGGGCCCCCACCCTCCTGCGCCGCGCCCGGGGCTGGGCTCCCGAGCCGATCCGCCTGGCCTCGCCGGTGCCCGCCCCGATCCTCGCCGTGGGGGCCGACCTCAAGTCGACCGTGGCCGTGGCGGTGGGGGACCGGGCCTGGCTCTCGACCCACCTCGGCGACCTGGCCCACCCGGCGGCGCGCGATGCCCACGCCGCGGCGGTCGACCACCTCCTCGCCCTGGCCGGCACCGCCCCCGAGGTGGTGGCCCACGACCTCCATCCCGGGTACGCGTCCACCGACCTGGCCGCCGACCTCGCCGCCGCCCACGGTGCGCGGCTCGTGGGCGTCCAGCACCACCATGCCCACCTCGCGGCGTGCCTCGTCGAGCACGACCACCCCGGGCCCGTGCTGGGCGTGGCGTTCGACGGCCTCGGCCACGGCACCGACGGCACCGCCTGGGGCGGCGAGCTCGGCCTCGTCGACGCCCACCGGTTCGAGCGGCTCGGCCACCTCGCACCGGTGCCGATGCCGGGCGGCGATGCGGCGGCGATCGAGCCCTGGCGCATGGCCGTGGCCCACCTGCAGGCGTGCGGCCGCCTGGACGGCGCCGACGCCGTCGACGGTCCGATCGCCGCCCTCGCCGCCCTCGCCGCCCGCCACGCCGACCGGTGGGCGGCGGTGGCCGAGCTCGCCCGCACCGGCGTGCGCTCGCCGCCCACCACCTCCGCCGGCCGCCTGTTCGACGCCGTGGCCGCGCTCTGCGGCGCCGGAGACGAGAACACCTACGAGGGCGAGGCGGCCACCGCCCTCGAGTCGCTGGCCGCCTCCCGTCCCGACGCCGAGCCGCACCCCGCCGGCATCGACGAGCTCGACGGGCACCTCGTGCTGCGCGGCGGCGACCTGGTGGCGGCGGCGGTCGACGACCTCGGGAGCGGGGTCGCCCCCGCCGAGGTGGCGGCCCGCTTCCACGCCGGCCTGGCCGCCCTGGTGGCGGGTGCCCTGGTCCGCCTGGGCGCGACCAACGGCGTCGCCACGGTGGCCTGCTCGGGCGGCGTCCTCCAGAACGCGGTGTTCGCGACGGCCCTGGCCGCCCGCCTCCGCGCCGAGGGGTTCGCCGTCCTGCTGCACCACCGGGTGCCGCCCAACGACGGCGGCATCGCCCTGGGCCAGGTGGCGGTGGCCGCCGCGCACCTGCGCCACCCCTGAGCGCGGCGCGACCGGCGAACCCCACGATGTGGACCTTCGGCCCTTGGCGCCGAGGCCGCCGTGGGGGACCGTCGGGGGCGTGAGCTCCGAGGACACCGCGGGCACCCCCGGCCACGCGCACCACACCATCCACAAGTCGATCCCGCGCGGCGGCGTGGCCCCCAACCTCGTGGACTACGAGGCCACCCGCGCCGCGTTCACGTGGGAGGAGGCCGAGGGGTGGCTGGACGGCCTGCCCGACGGGCGCGGCCTGAACATCGCCCACGAGGCCGTGGACCGCCACGCCGCCGGACCCAAGGCCCAGCAGGTGGCGCTCCGCTTCCTCAGCGACCACGCCGATCCCGTCGACCTGACCTACGCCGAGCTGCGCGACGCCACGAACCGCTTCGCCAACGTGCTGGCCGGCCTGGGCATCGAGCCCGGAGACCGGGTCTTCGCCCTCTGCGGTCGCCAACCCGAGCTGTACCTCGCCGTGCTCGGCACCCTCAAGCACCGAGCGGTGTTCTGCCCGCTGTTCTCCAGCTTCGGGCCCGAGCCGGTGCACCAGCGCCTCACCCGCGGCAACGGCCGGGTGCTGGTGACCACCGCTGCGCTCTACCGCAAGCGGGTGGGCCAGCTGCGCGACCGACTGCCCGAGCTCGAGCACGTGCTCGTGGTGGACGCCGACGAGGACGACCCCGACGACCCCTCCGTGCGGGCCCTCGGCCCTCTGCTGGCCGCGGCGCCGACCGCCTACGAGATCGGCCCGACCGACCCCGAGGACCCGGCGCTGCTGCACTTCACGTCGGGCACCACCGGCAACCCCAAGGGCGCCATCCACGTGCATCGGGCGGTGGTGGCCCACCACGCCACCGGTCGCTTCGCGCTCGACCTGCACCCCGACGACACCTTCTGGTGCACCGCCGACCCGGGCTGGGTCACCGGCACGTCCTACGGCATCATCTCGCCGCTCACCCACGGCGTGACCACCATCGTGGACACCGCGGAGTTCGATGCCCGTCGCTGGTACGCGACGCTCGAGGAGCAGCGCGTCGACGTCTGGTACACGGCGCCCACCGCCATCCGCATGCTGATGAAGGCCGGGCCCGAGCTGCCCGCCGAGCACGACCTGTCGCAGCTGCGGTTCATCGCCTCGGTGGGGGAGCCGCTGAACCCCGAGGCCGTGGTCTGGGGCGACGAGGTGCTCGGCCGGCCGATCCACGACAACTGGTGGCAGACCGAGACCGGCGGGATCATGGTGGCCAACTACGCGTCGTGCGACATCCGCCCCGGATCGATGGGCCGGCCGATGCCGGGCATCGACGCCGCCATCGTGGCGGTGGACGACGAGAACGAGCCGCTCGTGGGCCCCGACGGGCCCCAGCTCGTGACCACCCCCGGGGCCGAGGGCGTGCTCGCCCTCCGACGAGGGTGGCCCTCGATGTTCCGCGGCTACCTCCACGACGACGAGCGCTACGCGCGGTGCTTCGTTGGCGACTGGTACCTGAGCGGCGACCTCGTGTCCCGGGATGCGGACGGCTGGTACTGGTTCGTGGGGCGCGGCGACGACGTCATCAAGACCGCCGGCCACCTGGTGGGCCCCTTCGAGCTCGAGAGCGTTTTGATGGAGCACCCGGCGGTGGTGGAGGCGGCGGTGATCGGCATCCCCGACCCGGTGGCCGGCAACGTCCTGAAGGCGTTCGTGACCCTGGGCCCGGGCCACGAGTGGTCCGACCACCTCCGCCGCGAGCTGCTCGGGTTCGGCCGCAAGCGCCTGGGGCCCGCCATCGCCCCGCGGGAGGTGGCGCTCAGCGAGAACCTGCCCAAGACCCGCAGCGGCAAGATCATGCGGCGGCTGCTGCGAGCCCGGGAGCTGGGCCTGCCCGAGGGCGACCTCTCGACCCTGGAGACCGGCCCGGTGCCGGCGAACGAGGAGGCCTGACGTGGACGAGCGCTGGTCGTGGTACCGGCAGATGGTCCGGATCCGGCGGTTCGAGGAGCGGTGCGTCGAGCTCTACTCGGCCACCAAGATCCGCGGGTTCCTGCACCTCTACATCGGCGAGGAGGCGGTGGCCGCCGGCGTGATGAGCCGGCTGCGCCCCGACGATGCCGTGGTGGCCACCTACCGCGACCACGGCCACGCCATCGCCAAGGGCGTGTCCATGCGGGCGGTGATGGCCGAGATGTTCGGCAAGGTCGACGGCTGCAGCCGGGGCCGAGGCGGGTCGATGCACCTGTTCGACGTGGCCCACGGCCTCTACGGCGGCAACGCCATCGTGGGCGGCGGCCTGCCGATCGCCGCCGGCCTGGCGTGGGCCGACCGGCGCCTCGGGCGGGACCGGGTCACGGCCTGCTTCTTCGGCGAGGGGGCGGTGGCCGAGGGCGAGTTCCACGAGACCCTGAACCTGGCCTCGCTCTGGAAGCTGCCGGTGCTGTTCTGCTGCGAGAACAACCTCTACGCCATGGGCACCGAGATCGCCCACGAGCAGGCCGACCTGGACCTCACCGTGAAGGCGTCGGGCTACGCGCTGCCCGCGTGGTCGGTGGACGGCATGGACGTGGAGGCCGTGGCCGCCGCCACCGAGCGGGCCCTGGCCTCGATCCGCGCCGGCGGCGGGCCCGTGTTCCTCGAGCTGAAGACCTTCCGCTTCCGGGCGCACTCGATGTACGACCCCGACCGGTACCGCACGTCGGCCGAGATCGAGCACTGGAAGGAGCGCGACCCGCTGCTGGTGCTGGAGGAGCGGCTGCGCGCCGATGCGGCGGCGGGCGACGACGTCGACGCCCGGTTCGCCGAGGTGGCGGCCGAGGTCGACGCCGAGGTCGACGACGCCGTGGCCTTCGCCGACGCCGCCGAGCTCGAACCGGTCGAGGAGCTCACCCGCTGGGTCCACGCCGACGACTCGTCGGTCCCCCGCCAGGAGGTGGTCCGGTGACGAAGACGACCTACCGCGAGGCGCTGCGCGAGGGCCTGCGCGAGGCGCTGGCCGGCGACGACCGGGTGGTGCTGCTCGGTGAGGACGTCGGCGCCTACGGCGGGTCCTTCGCCGTGAGCCTGGGCCTGCTCGAGCAGTTCGGCCCCGACCGGGTGGTGGACACCCCGCTGTCGGAGAGCGCCTTCGTGGGCGCCGCGATCGGCGCCGCCATGGGCGGGATCCGCCCGATCGTGGAGATCATGACGGTCAACTTCAGCCTGCTGGCGCTGGACCAGATCGTGAACAACGCCGCCACCTACCTCCACATGTCGGGTGGCCAGATCCACGTGCCGGTGGTGATCCGCATGACCACCGGCGCCGGCCGCCAGCTGGCCGCCCAGCACAGCCACAGCTTCGAGGGCATCTACGCCCACATCCCGGGGCTGCGGGTGGTGGCGCCGGCCACGCTCGAGGACGCCCGGGGCATGCTCGCCACCGCGCTGGCCGACCCCGACCCGGTGGTGATCTTCGAGCACGCCGCCCTGCTGCCCATGGCCGGCGACCTGGCCGACGACGCGGGGGCGGTCGACCTCGACCGCGCCGCGGTGCGGCGCGAGGGGACGGACGTGACGCTCGTGTCCTACGGGGCCCGGCTCCACACCTGCCTGGAGGCGGCCGAGGCGCTGGCCGCCGACGGCGTCTCCGCCGAGGTGGTGGACCTGCGCACCCTGCGCCCGCTCGACCTGCCCACGATCCTCGCGTCGGTGGCGCGCACGCACCGGGCCGTGGTGGTCGACGAGGCCTGGCGCACCGGCGGCATCGGGGCCGAGGTGGCGGCGGCCATCTGCGAGCACACCTTCTGGGACCTCGACGCGCCGGTGGCCCGGGTGGCCACCCTCGAGGTGCCGATCCCGTACGCGATCCACCTCGAGGCGGCGGCGCTGCCCCAGGCGGCCGACGTGGTGGCGGCAGCGCGCGCCGTGGTGGCCTGATGGGCGACTTCACCATGCCCTCGCTCGGGGCCGACATGGAGCGCGGAACCCTGTCGGAGTGGCTCGTGGCCGAGGGCGACGAGGTCCGCAAGGGCCAGATCGTGGCGGTCATCGAGACCGACAAGTCCGACGTGGAGGTCGAGGTCTTCGAGTCCGGCGTGGTGGCCGAGCTGCTGGTGGCGCCGGGCACCGAGGTCGAGGTCGGCACGCCGCTGGCCCGCATCGGCTCGCCGGGCGCCTCGAGGGCCGGGAACGCGGAGCCGCCAGCCGACGAGCCGTCGACCGCGCCCGAGCCCGCCCGGATCGCCACGGTGAGCGGCGGCGGGCGACGGGGCCACGCCACGGCGATCCTGTCGCCGATCCTGCGCCAGCTGGCCGACACCCTCCGCGTCGACCCCGACTCGATCGACGGCACCGGCCCCGGCGGCCGGCTCACGAGGGCCGATCTGGAGGGTGCGGCGGCGACCGAGCCGACCCACCCGCCGACGTCACCGACCCGTCTGAGGAGCGCCGGCGGCGGCTCGTCGCCGTACGCGAGGCGCCTGGCGGCCGAGCTCGGCGTCGACGTCGCCGACGTGTCCGGTTCGGGCCTCGGCGGCGCCGTCCGCGCCCGTGACCTGCCCGAACGCGCCTCCGGCGACGTTGGCGCAGAATCTGCGCAGATTCTGCGCCAACGCTCCGAAGCGGACGCACCGGACGAGGTGATCGGGGCGGACGGAGCCGACGAACCGGCCGAACCGGCCGAACCGGCTCCGCCGAGCGCACCGAAGAAGGACCGCAGCGCGGCCATGCGCCAGGCCATCGCCCGCCTGATGACCACCGCCAACCGGGAGATCCCGCACTACCACGTGCTCTCCACGCTCGACGTCCACGACGCCGTGGCCTGGCTGGACCACCACAACGCCTCCCACCCGCCGGCCGAGCGGATCCTGCCTGCCGCCGTCCTGCTTCGGGCCACGGCCCTGGCCGCCACCCAGGTCCCCGAGCTCAACGGCTGGTGGGAGGACGACGCCTTCGTCCCGTCGCCCACCGTCGACCTCGGCGTGGCCGTCTCGCTGCGCGGCGGCGGCGTGGTCACCCCCACGATCGCCGACGCCGGGTCGCTCACCCTGGTGGAGACCATGGAGGCGCTGCGCGGCCTGGTGGCCCGAGCTCGCCGGGGCAACCTGCGCAGCGCCGACCTGGCCAACGCCTCCCTCACCGTCACCAACCTCGGCGAGCAGGGGGCCGAGGAGGTCATCGGCGTGATCCACCCCCCGCAGGTGGCCATCGTCGGGTTCGGCCGCCCCGTCGACCGGGTAGTGGCCCTCGACGGCATGGTGGCCGTCCGACCGACGATCCGCGCGACCGTCTCGGGCGACCACCGGGCCACCGACGGCCACGCCGGCAGCCTCCTCCTGGCCGCCATCGCCAAGGCCCTCGACCACCCCGCCGTCCTCTGAACCAGGAGCCCACCCGTGCAACCCGACGCCGCCCGCCAGGTCATCGCCGCCGCCCTCGCCGAGATCGCCCCCGAGGTCGACCTCGACGAGATCGACGGCACCGTCCCCTTCGCCGCCGAAGCCGACCTCGACTCCATGGACCTGCTGTCGCTGGCCGAGGAGCTCCACGCCCGCACCGGCGTCGACATCGGCGACGGCGACCTGCCCTCGCCCTGGTCGCTCGACCAGCTCGTGGCCGAGCTGGCCCGTCGCGCCGACTGAACGCCCCCAACCCACCATCGAGAGGCACCCATGCTGAAGAAGAAGCCCGGCCGCAAGGGCACCGTGCAGGTCACCTTCGACCTCCCCGACTCCGTGGGCGCCGAGGCCGTGGCCCTCTGCGGCGACTTCAACGAGTGGTCGCCCGACGCCCACCCCATGAAGCGGCTGAAGAAGGGGGTGTGGCGGGCCACGGTCTCGCTCCCCGCCGACCACACCTACCGCTTCCGCTACCTGCTCGACGGCGAACGCTGGGAGAACGACTGGCAGGCCGATGCCTACGAGCCGAACGGCCACGGCGAGGACGACTCGATCGTCGTCGTCTGAGCGGCGGCCTCCTCCGGCGAGCAAGGGACGTTCGGCCCTAGTGGCCGGGCGCCGCGGCGGGCACCGTTCACCCATGCGAACCCTGCTGATCGAATCCTCCCCGGGCGTGGGGGCCGAGGCAGCGGCCGCCCTCGCCGATGCCGGTCACCCGGTGCTGCGCTGCCACGAGCAGGGCCAGCCCACGTTCCCCTGCGGCGACCTGGCCGAGCCGGGGTCCTGCCCCCTGCACGGTCCGGGCGCGGTCGACGTGGTCCTGTCGGTCCGCCACCCCGACGACGCCGAGCCCACCGCCGCCGAGGCGGGCGTCACCTGCGCCCTCCGGGCCGGCGTGCCGGTGGTGGTGCTGGGCGACCAGGAGGCCAACCCGTTCGCCGGCCACACCGTGGCCGTGCCCGACGACGACCCGGTGGCCGCGGTGGTGGCCGCCCACCAGGCCGGCCGCGAGCTGGCGGCGGCCCCGCTGCGCGCCGAGGTGGTGCGCCTGCTCGAGGACGCCGGCGCCCCCACCGATGGCGTCGAGGTCGACGTCCAGCGCGAGGGCGAGCGCTACCGCATCGCCGTCGCGGTGCCCGGCGGCCTCCCCCTCACGAACGAGTCGATCGCCACGCACGTGCACGCCCGCTTCCGCGAGGGCGGCCACGATGCGCAGACGATCGACGTGGCGGTGCGCTCCCTCTCCTGAGGTCGAGCCATCGGGGCCCGGCCGGCATCCCCACGCCGGTCGAGCCCACCGTGGCGGCCCGCCTGTTGATCCGAGCAGGCGGGCCGCCTCCCATCAGGCGCCCCCGGCGAGCACCCGCCGGTGGCGCCGGGCCCGCACGGCCTTGTGGAGCCGATCGGCGCCGAGCACCGCGGGCACGGCCAGGGCCGCCGTCGCCAGGCCGGCGGCGGGCGGCACCGCGTGGTCGAGCAGGCGGGCCATCGGCGCGATGCCGAGCAGGGCGGCCAGCACGGCCAGCTCGACCGCCACGCCCCACAGCAGGAGCCGGTTCGAGGTCCACCCGAGCCGCCCCGGCCAGCGCGTGGCGCTGCGGCAGGCGAAGCCGTTCGCCGCCTGGCCGAGCACCACCGCGGCGAAGGCGGCTCCCGAGGCGGCGGCGAGGGCGTGGCCGGTGGGGAAGGCGTCGCCCGGGCGCCACCCCGCGGCGGCCAGCGCCACCAGGAACGCCGCCATCTCCACCACCGCCTCGGCCGGACCCAGCACCCCGAACACCCGGGTCAGCAGCTTGCGGTCGATCAAGTGGCGCTGCTCGGGCGGGCGCGCCAGCACGCCGGGGCTCGGGCGCTCGTCGCCCAGCGCGAGCGCGGGGAGGAGGTCGGTGCCGATGTCGAGGAACAGGATCTGCAGCACGCCCAGCGCCAGCGGGAAGCGGCCGCCCGACAGGGCCCACACCACGAACGGGGTGAGCTCGGCCACGTTGTCGGTGAGGTGGTACGTGAGGAACCGGTGGATGTTGGCGAAGGTGGCCCGACCCTGCTCCACCGAGGCGACGATCGTGGAGAAGTCGTCGTCGAGCAGCACCAGGTCGGCGGCGGCGCGGGCCACGTCGGTGCCGCCGCGACCCATGGCCACGCCGATGTCGGCGGCCTGCAGCGCCGGGCCGTCGTTCACGCCGTCGCCGGTCATGGCCACCACGTGGCCACGGGCCTGGAGGGCGCGAGCGATGCGCAGCTTGTCGGCCGGCGACACCCGGCTCAGGACCACCCCGTCGTGGTCGACGAGGGCGCCGAGCACGTCGTCGTCGTCGGGGAGGTCCCGCCCCTCCAGCACGCGCTCCTCGCCGACCGCCAGGCCCACCTGCCGGGCGATGGCCAGCGCCGTCGCCGGATGGTCGCCGGTCACCATCGCCAGGGCGATCCCCGCCCCGCGGGCGGCGGCGATCGAGTCCTCCACCCCGGGCCGGGGCGGGTCGTGCAGCCCGATCAGACCGAGCAGCTCGAGGTCCCGCTCGGCCGCGTCGGGCCCCTCGTCCACGGCGACCGCGCCGCCACGGCGGGCGACGGCCAGCACCCGCAGCCCGCCGGCGGCCAGGTCGGCCATCGCCGCCTCGGCGTCCCGCACGACCTCGGCATCGCTCGCGGTGCAGCGCGGGAGCACGGCGTCGGGCGCCCCCTTCACCAGCAGCCCCCGCGCGGTGGCCACCGACTCCCGGCGCCGCTCCGGGTCGAACGCGAACCGGTGGAGGACCTCGGGGTGCGCCACCGGCTCGTCGCCCGAGCCGGCGAGGCGTCGGGCCAGGGCGTCGATGGCGGCCTCCATCGGATCGCCCGCCGGGAGCCAGCGCCCGTCGTGGCGCTGGGCCCGGCCCTCGCTGGCGGCCACGGCGGCCACCGCGACCTCCCCGGCGGCCGCCACCGCCGCCGCCGATCCGTCGGCCACGCCCTCGGGCTCGTAGCCCACGCCGGCCACGCCCACCGACCCCACCGGGGTCCACACGTGGGTGGCGGCCATCTGGTTCTGGGTGAGCGTGCCGGTCTTGTCGGTGCAGATGAACGTGGTGGAGCCCAGCGTCTCCACCGCCTCGAGCCGTCGCACCAGCGCCTGGCGGTCCGCCATGCGCTGGGCGCCCATGGCGAGCGACAGCGTGACGGTGGGCAGGAGGCCCTCGGGCACCAGGGCCACGGTGACCCCGACCGCGAACAGGAACCCGTCGCGCGCCGGGCTGCCGATCAGCAGGGCGATGGCGAAGAACGCCAGCCCCACGCCCACGGCGATGGCGGCGATGGTCCGCACGATGCGGTCGAGCTCGTGGGCCAGGGGCGTGCGGGGCGGCCGGGCGGTGGCGGTGAGCCGGGCGATCGTGGCCAGCTCGGTGTCGGCGCCCACGGCGCGCACCGTCCCCTCGCCCGAACCCGACGTGACGTAGGTGCCGGCGAACGCGGCGTCGCCCGCCGCCAGGTCCACGGGCTCGCTCTCGCCCGTGAGGGTGGAGGCGTCCACCGCCACGGCGTCGGCCCGGTCGAGCACCAGGTCGGCGGGCACCCGATCGCCGGCGCCCAGCACCACCAGGTCGCCCACCACCACCTCTGCGGCATCCACCGTGACCGTCCGTCCGTCGCGTCGCACCACCACACCGCTCGGGAGCAGGTCGCCCAGCCGCTCGGCGGCCCGTTCGGCGCGCTGCTCCTGGGCGAAGGCGAACACGCCGTTCACCACGATGACCACGAAGATCGCCACCCCGAGCTGGGGCATCCCGGCCAGGAACGCCAGCCCGCCCGCCATCCAGAGCATCCGGGCGAAGAAGTGCGTGAGCTGCCCGGCGAGGCGCCGCCAGGGCTGCGGGCGCGGCGGCGCGGGCAGGCGGTTCGGGCCGTGGTCGGCCCGCCGCCGCGCCGCCTCCGCCGACGTCAGCCCGGTGCGGGTCCCGGCCATGCCCCTAGGGGGTGCGCAGGCCTCGGCCGAAGTCGGCGACGGCCTTGGCCACCTCGTCGATCGTGTGCTGGACGCGGGTGCGGGCGGTCGCCAGCGAGTCGCCGGCGTCGTCCCGGAGGCCGGTGAGGGCCTCGGCGATGCGGTGGCCCGCGGCCTCGAGGTCGTCCAGGGCGTGCAGGCCGGCGTCTCGCGCGTCCATCTCGCCCAGGTGGGTCTGGACCCGGATCTCGTCGGCGCGCGTCCGCCACGTGGTGGCCAGCTCCTCGAGGGCGTCCTCGAGCTCCTCGTGGGTCTCGGCCTTGTCGACCCGCAGGCGGCTGCTGGCCACGCTGAGGGCGGCGTCGAGGCGACGGGTGGCGGCGTCGAGGTCGGCCGCGTAGCGGCGCCAGGCCTCGTCCTCGGCCCGGTGCACCTCGTCGAGCGCGTCGCGCAGGGCGCCGCTCGCCGTGGTCACGGCGTCGGCCCGGTCGGCCACCTCGTCACGCACGGCCGGGTCCGGTTGGTTCGGTGTGGTGGTCATGGGTCCACGGTCCTCCCGCTCCCTCCCACCAGCAAGGGCCGAAGGTCATGCCCATCGGCCCGCACCGGGGGGACCAATGGCCCTGTGCCGCCCCCGTGGGCCTCGGTGACGATGGGCGCCATGGATCCGCTGGCCGCGCACCGAGGGCGCCTGGGCCCGCTCGACGAGCGGGAGTGCCTCGCCCTGCTCGGGCAGGCCAAGCTCGGCCGCATCGCCCTGTCGGTGGGCGCCCTGCCGGCGATCTACCCGATCCGCTTCGCCCTGCTCGGCCGGGACCCGGTGTTCCGCACCCACCCCCAGGCCGGCCTGGTGGAGGCCACGGCGGGCAACGTGGTCTGCCTCCAGGCCGACGACGCCGATCCCGAGCGCGACGGCGGCTGGAGCGTGATGGTCACCGGGCCCGCCGAGGTGCTCACCGAGCCCGACGTGCTGGCCGAGGCCCGGGACCTGCCGCTGCCGCCGTGGACGGGGTCGGCCGACGCCTTCGTGCGCATCGGGGCGGTGGTGGTGAGCGGCCGGCGCCTCGGTGACGCCCCGCTCCTCGCCTAGCCTGCGCCTCACGTCTCCACGCTCCTCCAGGAGGGACCCGTGAGCGCACCACCCAACCCGGCCGACGCGGCCGAACCCGGGACCGGCGAACCCATCCGGGTGTTCCTGCTCGACGACCACGAGGTGGTGCGCCGCGGCGTGCGGGACCTGCTCGAGGCCGACGGCGACCTCGTGGTGGTCGGCGAGGCCGGCTCGGCCGAGGAGGCGCTGCGGCGCATCCCGTCGGTGCACCCGCAGGTGGCCGTGCTCGACGTGCAGCTGGGCGACGGCAGCGGCATCGAGGTCTGCCGCGACATCCGCTCGAACCACCCCGAGATCCACTGCCTGATGCTCACCTCCTACGCCGACGACGAGGCGATGCTCGACAGCGTCGTAGCAGGGGCCGCGGGCTACGTCCTCAAGCAGATCCGGGGCAACGAGCTGGTGGAGAGCGTGCGCAAGGTGGCCGCCGGCCGCTCGCTGCTCGACCCGGCCATGACCGCCCGGGTGATCGAGCGCCTCCGCCGAGGGCCCGAGCAGGACGACCGCCTGGCCAGCCTCACGCCCCAGGAGCGCCGCATCCTCACCCTCCTGGCCGACGGCCTCACCAACCGCCAGATCGGCGAGCAGATGTTCCTCGCCGAGAAGACGGTGAAGAACTACGTCTCGAACCTGCTCATGAAGCTGGGCATGTCGCGCCGCACCGAGGCGGCGGTGTACGCCGCCCGCCACGCCGACCTGCGTCGGGAGCACCCCTAGGACCGGGGCTCGGCCCCCGCCTCGGCCCCCTCGAGCGCAGCCACCGCCCCGGCGAGGGTCTCGGCCACCGGCGCCAGGGTCGACACCGGGATCGCCTCGGGCCACGGGGCGAACCGGGCGGCCAGGGCCGCCGCCACCGCCGGCGTGGCCTCCGAGAGGTCGTGGCCGGCCAGCGCCCGCTGCCGGATCCGGTCGTCGGCCTGGTCGCGCGGCAACGTGCACACCAGCTCCACCAGCTCGCTCGACGTCTGGACGGCCACGTCGCGGGCCAGGGAGCGCTCGGCCTCGTCGGCCCAGGTGGCGTCGAGCACCACGTGCTCCCCGAGCCCCAGCAGCCGGCGGGCCTCGTCGAGCACCTCGCGGTAGACGGCGGCCACCGACTCGGGCCGGTACCGCTCGGCGTGGTCCTGGTGGTGGTCGGCATCGAGGCGGCGCCGCACCTCGTCGGTGCGCAGGACCACGGCGCCGAGGTGGTCGCCCAGCCCGGCGGCCAGGGTCGACTTCCCGGTGCCGGGGAGCCCGCCCACCAGGACCAGGCGCACCCGACCGGCCTCGAGGTGGCGCAGC
>JAHBSN010000349.1 GCA_019639095.1 Actinomycetota bacterium | reverse complement strand
ACCCCCACCTCTCGATCGAGGGCGGGATCGGCCCCAACCGCAGCTGGGCCCACCGAGAGGTGCAGATCGCCGACATCAAGGCCGTCCGCACCGCCCTCGGCGGCACCCTCAACGACGTCGTCCTCGCCTGCGTCGCCCGCGGCTTCCGGGACCTCCTCCGCGCCCGGGGCGACGACCCCGACACCGCCGTCGTCCGCACCGAGGTCCCCGTCTCGGTCCGGCGCGAGGACGGCGAGGGCGTGCCCGACAACCGGGTGTCGCTCATGCTCATCGAGCTCCCCGTCCACCTGGCCGACCCCGTCGAGCGCCTCCGGTACGTCCAGGACGCCATGGCCGAGGCCAAGGCCTCCCACATGGCCGACGTCGGCGAGGCCGTCACCCACCTGGCCGACCTCGCCCCGCCCATGGTGGTGCAGGCCGTGAGCCGGGTGGCCGCCCAGGCCGCGCACCACGTCCACCAGCGCATCATCACCACCGTCACCACCAACGTGCCCGGCCCGCAGTTCCCGCTCTACTGCCTCGGCCGTCACATGGAGAGCTACCTGCCCTACGTGCCCATCGCCGACGGAGCCCGGGTGGGCGTGGCGATCCTGTCCTACGACGGGGTCATCGCCTACGGCGTCACCGGCGACCAGGATTCGGTGCCGGAGGTCCAGCTGGTGGCCGACGGCGCCGCCGACGAGCTCCACGACCTGCTCGCCATCGCCCAGCAACCGCCGTCGCGCACCGCTCGCAAGCCCCGCAAGGCTCGGACCCCGAAGCCCGCCGTCCACCAGGAGACCTGAACCCGTGACCGACCAGCCGGCCGTCCTCGACCAGACCTTCACCCACGAGGGCCGCACCCTCGTCTACGACGAGTTCGGCTCGGGCGACGAGGTCGTGCTCTACCTCCACGGCCTCCTGCTCGACTCCGAGATCAACCGCGGCATCGCCCAGGCCCTGGCCGACCAGGGCCAGCGGGTGATCCTGCTCGACCTCCTCGGCCACGGCCGCAGCGACAAGCCCCAGCACGCCTCGGAGTACCGCATGGACTCCTACGCCGAGCAGGCCATCGCCCTCCTCGACCACGTCGAGGTGCCGGCCGCGGTGCTCGGCGGCGTGTCGCTCGGCGCCAACGTCAGCCTCATCGCCGCCGCCACCCACCCCACCCGGGTGCGCGGCCTCATCCTCGAGATGCCGGTGCTCGAGTGGGCCGTGCCCGCGGCGGCCATCACCTTCGCCCCGCTGCTGCTCGCCGCGCACTACGGCCGACGGGTCATGCGGGTGGTGTCGAACCTGGCCGGGCGCATCCCCGCCACCGGCTTCGGCCCGCTCAACAGCGTGATCCGCAGTGCCGCCCTGCCGCCCGAGGTGGTGGCGTCGGTGCTCCACGGGATCCTCGTGGGCCCGGTGGCGCCCACCATCGACGAGCGCAAGGCCATCGAGGCCCCGGCGCTGATCCTCGCCCACCGCAACGACCTCATCCACCCCTTCGACGACGCCGTCAACCTGTCCGAGCAGCTGCCCCACGCCGCGCTGATCCGCTCGCACTCCCAGCTCGAGCTGCGCCTCATGCCGCACCGCCTCACCAAGGAGATCGCCGCCTTCGTGGACGGCATCTGGCACCCGGCCGCCGCCGCGGCCTGACAGGCTGGGCCCCACGGGAGGGACGACATGAGCACCTACTGCCCGCAGTGCGGGAACCTCGTGGTGGAGGGCGCCGCCCACTGCACCCAGTGCGGCACGCCGCTCGGCCCGGTGGACGCCCCCACCACGGTGCAGTCCACGCTGCCCCCGGGCTACGCCGTGCCGCCTCCCGGCCCGCCCGGCGGTCCGCCGCCCGCCGGCTACGTGCCCGGCGCCGCCCCCGGTGGCGAGCCGCCCAAGCCCGGCACCAACACCGCCCTGATCGTGGCCGTGGCCGTGCTGGCCACCCTGCTCGTGGTGGGCGTCGTGGCGGTGATCCTCACCCGCGGCGGCGGCGACGACGAGACCCCCGCCACCACCACCGAGGTCCCCACCAGCACCACCACCTCCAGCACCACGTCGACGTCGACCTCCACCACCACGAGCACCACCACGTCGACCACCAGCACCACCACCACGACCGCCCCGCCCGCCACCTCGGCCCCACTCGGCGACGTGCTCGCCCAGCCCGCCGGCCTGTTCTGCCGAGACCTCGAGAGCCGGGGCTTCTCCTACAGCGCGGCGGTCGACTACTGGCGCTTCCACGGCCAGCCCAACCGCATGGACGCCGACCGCAACGGCATCCCCTGCGAGACCGTCTACCCCCGCAGCGACGTCATCGCCTACTGGGGCTCGGACCCGGGCGACTACTTCACCGACGTCCCCGCCGGCCTGAAGTGCGCTGACCTCGCCGACCGCGGCTTCTCCTACCCCGAGGCCGTGGCCTACTGGTTCGCCACCGGGGCGCCCGATCTCATGGACGCCGACCTCAACGGCATCCCGTGCGAGACCGTGTACTCGCAGGGCGAGGTCGACGCCTACTGGTACGGCGACTGAGCGTGCGGCTCGGCGGCCGCCTGGCCCTGGCGGTCGGGCTGACGGCGGTGCTCGGGGCGATGCCGGCGTGCACTGGGTCGTCCTCGTCCTCCGACGGTTCGGCCGGGTCGACGTCGTCGTCGAGCTCCCCGACCACCACCTCGACGACCCTGCCGCGCTCGACGTCGACCACGACCACGGTGCCTGCTGGCACCGAGCCGGCGGCGCCGACGTCGACCGGCCCCCGCCCCGACGTCCCCTCGCCCAACGGCTCCCTCGCCGGGCTCGTGGTGGTGGTCGATCCCGGCCACAACGGGGCCAATGGCGCCCACCCCGCCGAGATCAACCGGCCGGTGGACGCCGGCGGGTTCACCAAGGCGTGCAACACCACCGGCACCGAGGGCGACGGCTATCCCGAGTCCCGCTTCAACTGGGAGACGTCGCAGCGCCTGGCCGCCGCCCTCGAGGCCCGAGGGGCCAAGGTGGTGCTCACCCGCACCTCCGACGACGGCTGGGGCCCCTGCGTCGACCAGCGCGGCCTCACCGCCCAGCGCGAAGGCGCGG
This sequence comes from Actinomycetota bacterium, assembly GCA_019639095.1. Taxonomy (GTDB): domain Bacteria; phylum Actinomycetota; class Acidimicrobiia; order Acidimicrobiales; family Iamiaceae; genus Aquihabitans. The sequence continues at coordinate 660 of JAHBSN010000349.1, read as the reverse complement.
CGCTGATCGTGTCGATCCACGCGGACGGCGCCGCCGCCAGCGCGTCGGGCTTCCACGTCATCCACGCCGCCGCCGGCCCGGCGGTCACGGCCGACGTGGCCACGCGCTCCACCGAGCTCGCCACCACCGTGCGGGACCAGCTCGCGGCCGCCGGCCTCCAGCCCGCCACCTACCTCGGCGGCGGCACCGGCATGGTGGCCCGCACCGACATCGCCACCCTGAACCGCGCCGGCGTCCCGGGCGTGATGGTCGAGTGCGGCAACATGCGCAACGCCCAGGACCTCGCCCGCCTCCGCAGCGAAGCGGGCCAGCAGCAGATCGCCGACGCCATCACGGCTGCGGTGGCCCAGCGCTACGGCGCCCGCTGACGAGGCGCCCGCTTTCGGGGTTGCTCCCCCGGCCTTCATGCACGTACGTTGTGCGTACCTCTCACGCGCTCGCTGTGCGTACATCAGGAGACCCCATGAAGCCGCACCCCACTGCCCAGGCCACCCGAGCCCCCCGTGACCAGCGGTTCAACATGCGCATGTCCGCGCAGCAGCGCCAGACGATCGCCACCGCCGCGGCCGCGCTCGACAAGTCGGAGACCGACTTCATGCTCGACGTCGCCATCCACGAGGCCGAGCGCGTCCTCGCCGATCGGCGGTGGTTCGTCGTCAG
>JAHBSN010000348.1 GCA_019639095.1 Actinomycetota bacterium | reverse complement strand
GACCAGGAGTCGGTCCTCTACTACCTGTTCCCGCAGGGCCTGCGCTGGCTGTTCTGGGTGGCGGCGTTCGGCGTGGTCGTGTCGCTCGTGCGCCGCTACGCGGTGGGCCTGGTGCTCGCCATCGCCTGGGCCGGCGTGGCCGTCGCCTTCACCTGGCTGCCCCAGCACCGGCTCTGGAACGCCCGGCTCCTGCCGTTCATGTACCTCTCGGTGGCCCTGCTCGCCGCCATCGCCGTGGGCGAGGTGCTGCGGGTGGCCGGCGCCCTCGCCAGCGGCCGGGTCGACCGGCCCCTGCGCGCCGTGACCGTGCCCGCCGCCACCGCCGTGGTGCTAGGTGCGCTCATCTACGTGATGCTGCCGCTCACGAACGTCGCCAACGGTCTCGTCGAGCGCAAGCCGGTCACCGTGGCGGTGGCGGGTGGCACCACCGAGACCAAGACCGAGTCGTCGCTCAAGCTGCCCGGCGGCATCCGCCTGTTCCCGATGCTGGTCACCAACCCGGTGGCCGGGTGGGCCGACTGGAACTACCAGGGCCTCGAGCGCAAGCCGGCGCAGCCGCCCGGGTGCGCCGACTCGGGGAGCACCGTGTCGTGCACCACGGGCGGATGGATCGAGTACCGGGCCCTCGTGGACACCATGGCCGAGCTCGGCCGGTCGCCCGAGCACGGGTGCGGCCGCTCCCTCTGGGAGTACGACGGCGACCGCATCAACGGCTACGGCACGCCCATGGCGCCGATGCTGCTGCCGTACTGGACCGATGGGTGCATCGGTTCGCAGGAGGGCCTCTACTTCGAGTCCTCCACCACCGTGCCCTACCACTTCTTGATGCAGGCGGAGCTGTCGGCCAAGCCGTCGCAGCCCCAGCGCGAGCTGCCGTACCCGCCCTTCGACATCGACGCCGGCGTGCGCCACCTGCAGATGCTGGGCGTGAAGTACTACCTGGCCGTGAGCAGCCAGGCCGTGTCGGCCGCCGCCAACCACCCGGACCTCACCGAGGTGGCGGTCAGCGGTCCCTGGCACGTGTACCAGGTGGCCGACGCGCCGCTCGTGTCCTCGATGCCCTACGAGCCGGTGGTGGCCCGGGGCATGGGCGAGGGCCAGCACGAGTGGCTGCCCACCGCGTCGGCGTGGTTCCTCCACCCCGAGTCGCTCGACGTGCCCCTCGCCGCCGACGGTCCGGCGGCCTGGAAGCGGGTCGACGCGCCGGCGGTGCCCGAGGACGACCGGCGGCTCGTGCGCTGGACCCGCGACCAGCTGGGCGCCAGCGGCCCGATCGACCAGGTGCCCGAGCTGCCGCGCACGGCGCTGCCCGAGGTCGAGGTCACCAACGTGGAGCAGGGCGACGACTCGATCTCCTTCGACGTCTCGAAGGTCGGCGTGCCGGTGGTGGTGCGCGCCTCCTACTTCCCCAACTGGGAGGTCAGCGGGGCGGAGGGCCCCTACCGCATCACGCCCAACCTGATGGTGGTGGTGCCCACCTCCGAACACGTCTCGCTCACCTTCGGCCGCACCTCGGTCGACCTGCTCGGCGCCGGGCTCACCCTGCTCGGGCTGGTGGGCCTCGTCCTGCTGGCCCGGAGCGGGCCGGTGGCCGTCCCGCCCTACGAGCCGCCGCGCGCCTCGCGGTGGATCGACCGACTGATCACCATCGAGCCTGCGTCGGCCACCGATCCTCCGGTCGACCCGCACGCCGACCCGCCGCTGGGCCCCGAGGCCGACGTGCTCCCCGGCTGGGCGCCGGAGGCCGACGCGCCGGCGTCGTGGCAACCCGGTCCCGAGCACGCCGGTCCCGAGCACGCCGGTCCCGAGCACGCCGATCCCGTGCCCGCGCCCGATCCCGATCTCGCGGTCGATCCCGATCCCGTGGTCGACCCCGCCCCGCCCCGCTCCGACGAGCCCGGCTGACGTGTCCAGACGAGATCGCGCCGCCGCGGTCCGCGCCGACCTGGGCCGCCGGCGCCCGCGCCCGCCCGCCCCGGGGGAGCGCCGGCTGTCCCTCGTGATCCCGGCCTACCGCGAGGCCGAGCGCATCGCCGGCACCGTGGCCCGGGTGCGCGCCGAGCTCGGGCCGCTGGTGGGGGAGGGCGAGCTCGAGGTCGTGGTGGTCGACGACGGCTCCGGCGATGCCACCGCCGACGAAGCCCGCCGGGCCGGTGCCGACCAGGTGGTGGTGCAGCCGGAGAACCGGGGCAAGGGGGCGGCCGTGCGCGCCGGGATGCTGGTCGCCCGGGGCCGGGCCCGCGCCTTCACCGACGCCGACCTCGCCTACGCCCCGGCCCAGGTGGCCCGGCTGCTCGCCGCCGTGGAGGACGGCTGGGACGTCGTGGTCGGCAACCGACACCACGCCGACACCACCACCGTGGTGCAGGCCAGCCGCCTGCGCGAGGTGGGCCACCGCGTGGTCAACGGGTTCACCCGCGCCGTGCTGCTCGGGCGCCACACCGACACCCAGTGCGGCCTGAAGGCGTTCCGGTCCGACGTCGCCGACCTGCTCTTCGCCCACGCCCGCGTCGACGGGTTCGCGTTCGACGTCGAGCTGTTCATGCTGGCCGAGCGCTACGGGCTCTCGCTCGCCGAGGTGCCGGTGGAGGTCGAGAACTCCGACCTCTCCACGGTGAAGGTCGCGCGGGACTCGCTGCGGCTGCTGGTGGACCTGGCGCGGATCCGCGCCGACGTCGCCGCCGGCGCCTACGACCTGCGGCCCGGGGAGCTCGACCGCCTGGCGCCCGGGGCCGCGAGCGGCAGCGGGTAAGGTCCCCTCCGCCATGGCAGACCTCGACGCCATCTTCAAGGCCTACGACATCCGCGGGACCTTCCCGGACCAGATCGATGCCGAGGGGTGCCACGCCATCGGCGCCGCCTTCGCCCGGTTCGCCCTCGATGAGGGCGGTCCGGTCCCGGAGATCCTCGTCGCCCGGGACATGCGGCCCTCCGGCGTGGAGCTCGCCGCCGCGTTCAGCGGCGGCGTGCGGTCCCAGGGGGTCGACGTGGTCGATCTGGGCCTCGCCTCCACCGACCTCGTGTACTTCGCCTCCGGCGCGCGCGATGCGCCCGGGGCCATGTTCACCGCGTCGCACAACCCGGCCCAGTACAACGGGATCAAGTTCTGCCTGGCGGGCGCCCGCCCGGTGGGTGCCGACACGGGGCTCGACGTCGTGAAGGCGCTGGCCGCCGATCCGCCGGCGCCGGTGGCCGCCCCGGGCGCGAGCACCTCGCTCGACCTGCTGGGCGCGTTCGCCGACCACGTCCGCTCCTTCGTCGACACCTCGGCCTTCCGGCCCCTCAAGGTGGTGGTCGACACTGCCAACGGCATGGGCGGCCTGGTGGTGCCGGCGGTGTTCGGCACCCTGCCGTTCGACCTCGAGATCCTGTACCCCGAGCTCGACGGCACCTTCCCCAACCACGAGGCCAACCCGCTCGACCCCGCGAACCTCCTCGACCTCCAGGCCCGGGTGCGTGAGCACGGGGCCGACATCGGCATCGCCTTCGACGGTGACGCGGACCGCTGCTTCGTCGTCGACGAGCGCGGCCACCCGCTGTCGCCGTCGGCGGTGACGGCGCTGGTCGCCGGACGCGAGTTGACCCGGGAGATCGGCGCCACCGTCATCCACAACCTGATCACCTCCCGGGCGGTGCCCGAGTTGGTCATCGAACGCGGCGGCACACCGGTGCGCTCGCGGGTTGGGCACTCCTATATCAAAGCCCTGATGGCCGACACCGGTG
>JAHBSN010000347.1 GCA_019639095.1 Actinomycetota bacterium | reverse complement strand
CCGTGGTGGCGGGCGCGGCCTGGGGCACGCCCGCCGAGCGGGCCTCGGGCGCCACCGACGTGGTGGTGCTGGGCTCGGGCGCCGGCTCGGTGGTGGTCGTGGTGGCCCGACGCAGGGCGGGCACCGCCGCGGGGGCGGTGGCCACCGTGGTGGAGGTGTGCGAGGCGGCGCCGGGCACCGAGCGCAGGGCCACGGGCGCGGCGTGGTCCACCGGGGCGAAGGGACCGCTCACGAGCAGCAGCGGCAGGGCGAGCAGCGGCAGGAAGCCGAGGCACAGCAGGCGCTGGCGCCGGACGCGGCGGGGGCCGGCCGGGAGCGGGATCTCGGGGGACGAGCCTGCGAGGCGCATGAGACGGTGACGTTACGCAGGTCCGTCACCCAACCGCAACAAGCGGGCGAACGGTGTTCAGTCGAGGCCGTAGGTCCGAGCTGCGTTGTCCCACGTGGCGGCGGCCACCAGGTCCACCGACTCGCCCCGCACCTCGGCCAGCGCGGCACCCACCACGGGCAGCAGCGCCGGCCGGTTCCGGCGACCGCGGTGGGGCACGGGGGCGAGGAACGGCGAGTCGGTCTCCACGAGGATGCGATCGAGCGGGCACTGCGCCGCGGCCTCGCGCACGTCGCCAGCTGACGTGAAGGTGAGGATCCCACTGAACGACACCATCGCCCCCGCGTCGAGGCAGCGCCGCACCTCGGCCGGACCACCGGTGAAGCAGTGGAACACCGTTCGCTCGGGCACCCCCTCGGCGGCGAGCACGTCGAACGTCTCGTCCCACGCCTCGCGCGTGTGGATCACCAGCGCCAGGTGGTGGGCGTGGGCCAGGGCCACCTGGGCCGCGAACACCTCCCGCTGCGCGTCGCGGGGCGAGTGGTCGTAGTGGAAGTCGAGCCCGCACTCGCCCACCGCCACCACGCCCGGCTCGCCGAGCAGCGCCTCGATGCCCTCGATCCCGCCGCTGGCCTCGTGGGGGTGCACCCCGACGGTGGCGTGCACGCCGGGGTGGGCAGCCGCCACCGCCAGCGCGGCGCGGGAGTCCTCGAGGTCGCAGCCCACGGTGATCATGCGGGTGACGCCCGCGGCTCGGGCGTCGGCCACCGCCTGGGCCACCGCGGCGTCGTCGCCGTCGCCGTGGTGGAGGTGGCAGTGGTCGTCGGTCCAGGCCGGCTCGGCTCCGGAGGCCACGGTCACTCCGGCCGCTTGAGGCGGGGGAAGAGCGGCGCGCCCTTCTCCACGGGCAGGCCGCCGGGGTAGCCACCCCACGCCGCCGCCTCGGGCAGTCGCTGGTCGGCGGGCGAACCGTCGAGCCCGATGCGCCGCCACACCTCCGCCGCCGATCGGGTGAGCGCCGGGCTGGCGAGGATCGACACGAGCCGCAGCACCTCGAGGGCGTCGCCCAGCACGCCATCGACCTCGGGGCCGGGCTCGGCCTTCCACGGCTCGGTCTCCTCGAGCAGCGCGTTGGCATCCCGGATGAGGCGCCACGTGGCCTCGAGGGCGTGCGAGGGCTGCACGGCGTCCCAGGCGGCCGCGGCGTCGCGGACGCAGTCGGCGGCCAGGGGGGCCAGCGGGCTGTCGGGGCGGGGCGCCGGGCCCACGCCGTCGCACTTCTTGCCCACCACCGTGGCCACGCGGCTGAGCAGGTTCCCGAGGTTGTTGGCGAGGTCGGCGTTGAAGCGCGAGACCATCGCCTCGTAGCTGAAGTCGCCGTCGGGGCCGAAGGGGTTGTCGCGCAGGAAGTGGTAGCGGAACCCGTCGACCCCGAAGTCGGCCACGAGGTCGGCCGGGAAGATCTGGTTCAGGCTCGTCTTGGACATCTTCTTGCCGCCCACGGTGAGGTAGCCGTGCACGTTGAGGTGCGCCGGGGGCGCCTCGCCGGCGGCGAGCAGCATCGCCGGCCAGTACACGCAGTGGAACCGGAGGATGTCCTTGGCGAGCAGGTGGTGCACGTGGGGCCACCAGGCGGCGAAGCGCTCCGGGTCCGAGCCGTAGCCGATGGCCGTGGCGTAGTTGATGAGCGCGTCGTACCAGACGTAGAAGACCTGGTCCTCGTCCCACGGGATGCGCACGCCCCAGTCGATCGACGAGCGGCTGATCGAGATGTCGGCCAGGCCGCCCTTGATGAGCCCGAGGGCCTCGTTGCGCTTGCCGACGGGGGCCACGGCGTCGGGGTTGGCGGCGTACCAGTCGAGCAGCGGTTGCTCGAACGCCGAGAGGCGGAAGAACCAGTTGTCCTCCTCGAACCACTCGGCGGGGCGCTCGTGGATGGGATCCAGGCCGGGGCCGCCGTCGGGGTTCGGGAGCAGCTCGTCCTCGGCGTAGTAGGCCTCGCAGGCCACGCAGTACCAGCCGGCGTAGGTGTCCCGGTAGATGTGGCCGTTGTCGTGCACCCGCTGCAGGAACGCCCGCACCGCCTCGTGGTGGTCGGGGTCGGTGGTGCGGATGAAGCGGTCGGGCACGACGTCGAGCAGGTCCCACGTCTCCCGGAACCGGGCCGCGGTGAGGTCGGCGTGCTCCTGGGGCGTGCGCCCGGCGGCCTCGGCGGCGCGGGCCACCTTCAGGCCGTGCTCGTCGGTGCCGGTGAGGAAGAACACGTCGTCGCCGACCAGGCGGTGCCAGCGCGCCAGCGCATCGGCGGTGACGCTCGTGTAGGCGTGGCCGATGTGCGGGACGTCGTTGACGTAGTAGATCGGCGTGGTCAGGAAGTAGCGGCCGGGCACGGCCTCACCCTAGCGAGGGTCCCCGAGCGGCCTTCCGGGCGTCAGCCGGCCCGCGGCGAGCGCTCGACGGGCGCGAGGCGGGGCCGTTCCACCACCTCGGGACGCTCGGCGTCGGCCGGCAGGCCGCGGCGCGCCCGCAGGTCGGCCACGTGGTCGACCTCCCGCTGCAGCTGGCGGCGGCGCGGCCCCGCCAGCTCCTCGAGCCCTCGGTGCGCGGTGTCGAAGCGCTTGGCCACCACGTCGAGCTGCTCGCTGAAGCGGTCCCACTGCTGGCCGAACCCCGCGAGGCGCTCGAGGCTCTCGTCCGACGCCCGGGTCACCTCGTGCGCCTCGACCGACTGGCGGATCACGCCGAGCACGGCGAACAGGGTGAAGGGCGAGCACAGCACCACCTTGTGGCGCAGGGCGACGTCGGCCAGCGTGGAGTCGAGCTGGTGGGCGGCGCCGTAGACGGCCTCGTTCGGCACGAAGAGCAGGACGTGGTCCACCGTGGCGCCGGGCTGCACGTAGCCCCGGGTGGCCAGCTCGCGCACCCGGTTGCGCACGTCCCGCACGAACGCCGCCTCGGCCGCCCGCTGCTCGGCCGGCGATGCCGCCGCGGTCAGGCGGACGTAGTTGTCGAGCGGGAACTTCACGTCCATGTGCAGCAGGAGGCCCCCGGGCAGGAGGAACGTGACGTCGGGGATGGTGCCCCCGGCGATGGCCACCTGCCGCCGGTAGTTGACGCCCTCCACGAGGCCGGCGAGGCGGAGGACGTCGTCGGCCATGCGCTCGCCCCACTGCCCGCGCGCCTTCGGGCTGGCGAGGGCCTCACGGAGGTGCGCGGTGGTGTCGGCCAGGGCCGCGGTGGTCCGAAGCGCCTGGTCCAGCGAGGCCGCCACCTCGCCGTGCTGCACGGCCTGGCGCTCCGACAGCGCGAGGACGAGGTCGGCCACCCGATCGAGCTGGTGGCGGACCTCGGCCCGGTGCTGGGCCAGCAGTTCGGCCGACGCGTCGCTGGGCGGGGCGA
>JAHBSN010000346.1 GCA_019639095.1 Actinomycetota bacterium | reverse complement strand
TCGACGCCATGACCGACGACGTCACCGACCACGGCCGCCACGGAACCGCCCGGGCGCGGGACCACGTCGAACCAGTCACCCCCGGCGGCCTGCTCCACCCCGCCGACGACGTAGCTCGCCGACACGTCGAGCGTCGGGAACACCGGGAGCTTCGACGGCAGCAGCGCCCGTTGCACGGCCTCGATGACGTCGGTGGCCCGCTGGAACCGACGGGCCAGCTCCGCCGTCGCCGCCGCCTCGGCCCGGTCTCGCTCCACGTCGGCCGTGATGTCGCGCCCTGTGGCGATGGCGCCGACCACGTGGTCCTGGGCGTCGCGCAGCGGCCAGACCTCGAAGTCCAGGTAGATCTCCTCTTCGGTGCCTCCGGGCGTGACGATGGCGAACCGGGTCTGGTTCCCCGTGGTCACCTTCCCGTCGAGGGCGCGGTCGTAGAGCTCGGTGATCCCCTGGCCTTCGGCGCCGCCGAACACCTCGGCAAGTGGCAGGCCGACCGGGTTGAAGCCGCCCAGGAGGTCCAGGTAGGCCTGGTTCGTGGCGAGGATGCGGTGGTCGGGGCCCTCCACGACGAGGAGCAGGCTTCGCAGCTGGTGCAGCACGGCCGACCGGAGCCGATCGCTGCCGACCCCGTCCACTCGAGCCAGCACGTCCTCATCCACCGTGGCCTCCGATCGTTCAGCTGGTCCCCGGGACGGACGGTTCCCGAAATGACCGCCCTCCATGCGGGTCAGCCATCGCGCATCGGGGCCTCGGAACCGGGGAGGCTCAAAGGCGGCGAAAGCGGGAAACCCGACACGGCCGTTCAACCACGAGAGCCAGGGCAGGCACAGGAAGGATCACCTCATGGCGGAGGAGATCGGCGAATCCCTCGTTGCGTTGCACCAGTACTTTGTGGGCGACGCCACCCTCGAGGACACCCTCCACCGCGTGTGCGAGGCAGCGATCTCGGTGATCCCAGCCGCAACCCAGGCCGGGATCTCGATGACGGTCAACGGTCGGGTCGGCACCTACGTGTTCACCGACCCGGAGACCGTCGAGATCGACCGGCCCCAATACGACACCGGCGACGGGCCCTGCATCACCGCATTCCGCACCGGCGAGACCGTGTTCATCGACTCCACCCGCTCCACCGAGCGATTCCCTGCGTTCTCGGCCACCGCCCTCGCTCACGGGGTGCTGAGCGTCATGTCGGTCCCCATGAACGCCACCGACGAGACCGTGGGCGCCCTGAACCTCTACGCACCGACCGAGCACGCGTTCGACGGCTCCACCCGGTCCACCGTGGAGCACTTCGCGTCGCACGCCGCATACCTCCTCGTCAACGCCCGGGCCTACTGGGACGCCCGCATGCTCGGCGAGAACCTGGGAAAGGCCCTGGAGTCACGCTCGGTGATCGAACAGGCCAAGGGCATCATCATGGGCACCACCGGCTGCAGCGCCGACCAGGCGTTCCAGCGGCTCGTCGAGCAATCCCAGCACGAGAACATCAAGCTGCGCGAGCTCGCCGCCGAGATCGTGCAACGGAGCCGCACCGATCGACCTTGAACCGCCGAGTGGACCTGCTGACGGTCCAAAGCCAAGCCAGCAGGCTCCTTGCTACTGTCTCGAACAGATCGTTCCCGTCTGGCCGTCGCCCGTTGAATCGACAGCGCCGCCTTCCTCTCGGTGACCACGACCCGAGAGGACTGCCCGTGCTGAGGCGTACTGACCACCACGACCTGACGATCACCACATCGGTTCAGGCAGATCGAGCGCTCATCCATCTCGCCGGCGAGCTCGACGCAGCCACCCGTCCCGACTTGGCCGTGGCCCTGGACGGACTCAGCGGCGGGGGAACCCAACACTTCACGATCGATGTGGCCGGGCTGACCTTCGTCGGGGTGGCGGGTGCGCACGTGATCCTCGATCTCGCCGCCTCCATCTCCGTCGTGCACCATCGACCTGGTCGGTGCAAGCCCGACCTTCTTGCGGATCCTCGATCTCACCGGGGCACGCAGCCACGTGACGCTGACCACGTGACCGCGCGTGCCACCCGTGCACGCTCGACCGGCCCCAGACCACCAACGTGCTCTCGTTCGCTGCTTCTGAACCTGCTCGGAGCCCGACGATCGCCTGTTGCATCAGGCGAGTCGTAGTCAGCCACCAGGGCGTCGATCTCCTGGGCTGAGCGTCGCGTCTGCCGGGCGACCGCGGTAGATTCGATTCCATGGAATCCACATCTGGGGCAGCCCGAACCGAGCCGGTCGACCTCACCGCGCTGTTCAGCGATCTCGTGCGGCTGGAGATCGAGCTGTGGGAGCGGGTCGATCGCCGGCTGCGCCGGGACCACGACCTGCCGCTCACCTGGTTCGAGCCGATGCAGGTCATGGACCGCGTGGCGGACTGCCGGGTGGCCGACGTCGCCGAGCAGCTGTCGATCACGGTGGGCGGCGTGAGCAAGCTGGTGGATCGCATCGAGCGCGCCGGCTGGTGCGGCCGGGCGCCGAACCCGAACGATGCCCGGTCGTCGGTGCTGGTGCTCACCCGACCCGGACGCAAGGTGCTCCGGGCGGCCAGGCGCTCGTGCGACCACGAGCTGGAGGCCCAGCTGCGCCCAGCCGTCTCCCCGTCGCGGCTCGCGTCGTTCGCCGCGACCGTGCGGGACCTCCGCCGGCACCTCGACGCCGAGCCGGCGATGGCCTCGTGACCGCCATCCCCACGTCGATGCGGGCCGTCGTGCTCGACCGCCCCGGTCCGCCCGAGTCGCTCCAGGTCCGCGAGGTGCCGGTCCCGGTGCCCGAACGAGGCGAGGTCCTGATCCGGGTGGAGGCGTTCGGGCTCAACCGCTCCGAGCTGCACACCCGCCTCGGCCTGGCCGACGGGGTGACGTTCCCACGGGTCCTCGGCATCGAGGCCGTCGGCACCGTGGCGAGCTGCCCGGGCGGCGAGCTCGCCGTGGGCTCGCAGGTGGCGGCGCTGATGGGCGGCATGGGCCGCACGTTCGACGGCGGCTACGCCGAGTACACCTGCGTGCCGGTCCGCCAGACGGTCCCCTTCGCCAGCGACCTCCCCTGGGCCACCCTCGGCGCCGTGCCCGAGATGCTCCAGACGGCGCACGGCTCGCTCACGATCGGCCTCGATGCCCGGCCCGGGCAGTCGATGCTGATCCGCGGCGGCACCTCGTCGGTCGGCCTGGCCACGGCGGTGCTCGCTCGCCGGCTGGACATGACGGTGCTCTCCACCACCCGCCACGCCGACCGAGCCGACGTCCTGCTCGACATCGGGGTGCACCACCCGCTGGTGGACGACGGCGACGTGGCCGCACAGGTGCGTGACCTCCTGCCCGACGGCGTCGACGCCGCCCTCGAGCTCGTGGGCACGCCCACGCTGCCCGACACGCTCCGGGCCACGCGGGTGCACGGGGTGGTGTGCTTCACCGGGATGCTGTCGAACCAGTGGACGGTGCCCGACTTCTACCCGATCGAGTACCTGCCCCGAGGCGTGCGGCTCACCGCCTACGGCGGCGACGCGACCGACCTGCCGCCGGCGGTGCTGCAGGGGTTCCTCGACGCCGTCGCCGCCGGCGAGGCCCGCGTCCCCATCCACCGCACCTACCGCCTGGACGAGATCGCCGACGCCCACGCCGACATGGAGGCCGGCCGCGCCACCGGCAAGCTCGTGGTGCTCCCCTAGCCGAGCGCCGTCGGCGCGGCAGGATGGGCGCGGCCGATGAAGGCCGCGAGGGGAGGATCGATGGGGAGCACGGCACGGC
>JAHBSN010000345.1 GCA_019639095.1 Actinomycetota bacterium | reverse complement strand
GGCCGAGTGGTAGATCGGCCCGCAGACCAGCTGCACCGCGCCGTCGTCGGGGAGGTCCATCACCGGCTTCATGGAGTGGGCGATGAGGGTGAGCACCTCCGGCGGGCCGCCCACGCTGGCCAACGCCGAGCGAACGCCCTTCGGGTGCCCCGTGGTGCCCGACGTGTAGAACATCGGCCCGCCGCGCTCGGCGTCGGCGATCTCGCCGGCCCGGCTGGCCGCCAGCACGTCCTCGTAGGGCTCGAACCCCTCGGCCTCGCCGTGGGCCACCAGCCGGGCCCGCAGCGACGGCACCGGCGCCTGGGCCAGCGCCCCCTCGGCGGCCGGCGCGAACCGGCCGTCGACCACGAACGCCACCGCCTCGGCGTCGGCCAGCACGTAGGCGACCTCGTCGGCCACGCCGTGCCAGTTGAGCGGAACCTGGATCCAGCCGCCCTGGGCGCACGCCAGCGCCACCTCGACCGCCTCGACCTGGTTGCCGAGCAGGCTCACCACCCGGTCGCCCGAGCTGAGCCCCCGGTCCCTCAGGGCGTGGACGAGCCGCTCGGCCCGCTCGTCGAGCTCGCGCCAGGAGGTGGTGCCGCGCTCGTCGACGACGGCGGCGCGGTCGGGGTGGGCGGCGACCGACTCCGCGAGGAGCCCCATCAGCCGGCGGCCGGCAGGAAGGCGCCGTGGAAGCCGAACGGCACCCGCCGGGGCGGGTGGACGCGAGCCACCTCCTCCAGGGTGCCGGCGTCGAGCACCACCATGGCGCTCTCGCCGGTGGCGAGGTCGCCCACCCAGTTGAGGAGCCAGCCCTGGTCCTCCTCGGTGCCGTCGGGGTCGGGCGCGAACACCGGCTCGCCGGAGGAGACCCCCTCGCCGTAGACGGCGCGCACCGCGGCGCCGGTGCGCAGGTCGTGCTTGATCACGCCGTCGAAGCCGATGGTCTCGCCCTGCTGGTCGGGCTCGCAGGCCACGTAGCCGTAGCGGGCGTCGAGACCGGCCCGGCGATCGTCGATGCGGGGGAAGTCGCCGCTGCGCTCGCCGATGCGCTCCTCGGCCACCACGCCGCGCTCGGCGTCGATGCGCCACCGGTGCAGCAGCGGCCGCGCCGGGTCGGCGAGCACCTCGCCGTCGAAGGAGGTGTTGAGCCGCTCGGCCCGACAGCCCGTGACCACCACGGCGTCGCCGTCGTCGTGGGCGTTCAGGAAGTGGAACACCCAGAACGGGTCGACCTCCACCCATCGGATGGAGGAGCCCGGCGCGCCGCGCTCGAGGACGCCGATGCGGGCGCCGCGCTCGGGCTCCCACCGGATCGCCTCGCGTCCCTCGACCATGGCGCTCACGTCGAAGACCGACGGCAGGTCGAAGATCACCACCTTCGTGGCGGTGATCACGAAGTCGTGCATCATCACCGCGGTGGGCAGCTCCACCTCCGTGGACCACGTGAGGGCGCCGTCCGCGTCGGCGGCGTGCACCCGCAGGAACGGCGGGAACGGCGAGTAGCCGAAGAACACCATCTCGCCGGTGACCGGGTCGACCTTCGGGTGGGCGGTCATCGGGCCCTCCAGGGCGCCGGCGAAGTCGTAGGGGCCCACGGTGGCGAGGTCGTCGTCGAGCTCGATCGGCGGGCAGGCCTCCATCAGGGCGAGCAGGCGACCGGCGTGGCGGACGAGCGCGGTGTTGGCCGTGTTCTTGATCGGGCCCACCGTGGCCATGACCTCCGGCGGCGGGAGCCGGAACTCCGAGAGCCCCCCGAAGAGGGCGTGCCCGGCGGCGAGCTCGGCCTCGAGCCCCGCCGAGCGCACCCAGCGGTTGGCGTACCGCACGCCGCCCTCGCCGTCGAACCAGAGGCCGTGGACCATGCCGTCGCCGTCGAAGAGGTGGTAGCGGCCGGCGGGGGGCACGGCGGGGTTGGGCCCGTTGCGCACGAACGCGCCCCGCAGCCCGGCGGGGAGCGCGCCGGTGACGCGCAGGTCCGAGCTGGTGAGCTCGTCGGGCACCGGGGCGAAGACCCCCGACAGCCAGGGGTGGGTGGATGGTTCGACGAGGGCCATGGGGGCAACGTACCGAACCGGGCGGGCTGAGTAAACGGTGTTCAGTACGAGGGGGTGGTGCCGACCGGCCGAGGCCGGCCGTACGCTCGGCCCCATGTCGTCCGCCGAACGCGCGCCGCTCCAGCGGGAGTCGATCATCGCCACCACGCGCCAGCTGATCGTCGACGACGGCCTCGAGGCCCTCACCCTCCGCCGCCTCGCCGCCGCCCTCGGGGTGACCGCGCCGGCGCTCTACGGCCACGTCAAGGACAAGCAGGACCTGCTGCGGGCGGTGGCCGAGGACGAGTTCGACCGGTTGCTCGCCCGCTTCGAGGCGGTCACCGACGCCGACCCCGTGGCCCGCATCCGGGCGTACAACCACGCCTACGTCAGCCACGCCCGGGAGAACCCCGAGACGTTCCGGGTGATGTTCCTCTTCCCGCCCGACCTCGAGGGGGCCGGCGGCGTGCCCGACGACGTCGTGCTCCCGGGGGCCACGCGAGCCTTCTCGGCGGCGGCCGAAGCCGTCACCGAAGCGGTGGCGTCGGGCGCCCTCGCCGCCGACGACCCGCTGCTCGTGGCCCTGGCGCTCTGGAGCACCGTGCACGGCGTGGCCACCGTGCTGCAGCTGGGCTTCGGGCTGTCGCGCGAGCTGGAGGACGCCCTGGTGGACGAGGTGCTCGACCGGGTGCTGGCCGGCTACCGGCCCTGACCGTCGGCCCGGGCCGCATCGGTCATGGCCTTGCCCGCGCGCAGCAGGCGCCACAGCGTTCCCGGCGCGCCCCGCAGCGCCCCCCACGCGTCGCGGCCCACGCCCACGCGATAGCGGCTGGGTCGAGGGCCGGAGCGGTCCGGCGCCCAGCACGAGTGCAGCAGCAGCGGCGGGTTGAAGCGAGGCGCGGTGGCCCGGGCGAGGGGGCCCTCGCCCACGTGGGCCGCGTCGAAGACCTGCACCTCCTTGGCGCCGTCGCGGTGGACCACCACCACCACGTAGCCGTCGTCGGGGTCGTCGCTGCCGCGCCGCGGCACGAACGTCGGCGGCGACGGGAAGGCGCCATCGGCGAACGACCACACCTCGGCCACCTTCATCGACTCGAGCTCCACCCGGGCGAGCGAACCGGGGATCGCGTCGGGGGGCAGGTCGGCGGGGGCCACGAGCCCGTCGGTGGCGTCCCCGTAGAGCGCCCACCAGTCCTCCGGCACCAGGTCGGGGTCGAAGCCCATGCCGGCGTACCAGACCTGGCGATGGCGGGCGCGGGCGGCGGGCCGCACCACATCGGAGGTGAGCAGCAGGCCGCCCCATGCGCGCTGCTCGTCGTAGGCCAGCTCGGCTGACCGCACGGTGCCGGTGACCGGGTGGATCTCGTAGGCGCCCACCACCGATGGCTGCATGCCCTGGGCGATGAGGCCCTCGTAGGCGGGGTCGATCGCCTGCTGGTTGCGGTGGTCGACCGTCTCGCGGGTCATGGTGAGCAGCAGGTCGCCGAGCGGGATGTGCTGGAGCACGACCCGCACGTGCCCGTCGACCTCGTCGTGGTCCACGAAGAGGTGCCCGGTGGGCATGGGGATGCGCACCTCGAGCGCGCGGACCGTGCCGCCCGGCGGCGTGGCGGCCACGTCGGCCTTGGCCACGATCCAGAGCTTGGTGTGGTCCTGGTTGCGCTCGGTGCGGGGCTCGCCGCGGATCATCCCGGGCTCGACGTGGAACGGCAGGTCGGCGAAGACGATGTGGTCGCTCGTGACCTTGACGTCGTGGATCGAGTC
>JAHBSN010000344.1 GCA_019639095.1 Actinomycetota bacterium | reverse complement strand
CCGACGCGGTGCTCGTGGACGACGTGGGCGGCCTGCACCCGACGCCCGGCTTCGAGGCGTTCCGGGTGCCGGCCACGCCCGCCCCGACCCCCGCCCCGACCGACGACAGGAGCTGACCCCATGGGATCGATCTGGTGGTACTCGACGAGGGCGGCGGGGCTCGTGGCCTGGGGCCTCCTCAGCGCCTCGGTCATCGCCGGGCTGCTGCTGTCGGGCAAGGTGACCGGCGGCCGGGTCCGGCCGAACTGGCTCACCGACCTGCACCGCGGCCTGTCGGGCCTCGCGGTCGCGTTCGTGGGCGTGCACGTGGTGACCGTGGTGGCCGACAGCTACGTGCACTTCGGGGCGGCCGACGTGCTGGTGCCGATGGCGTCGGGCTGGAAGCCGCTCGCGGTGGCCTGGGGCATCGTGTCGATGTACCTGCTGGTGGCCGTGGAGGCCACGTCGCTCCTGCGCCGCCACCTCACCAAGAAGCAGTGGCGAGCGGTCCACCTGCTCAGCTTCCCGCTGTTCCTGTCCGCCACGGCCCACGGCGTGAGCGCCGGCACCGAGCTCGGCACCCTGGGCGGCACCGTCGCCGCCCTGCTGGTGACCGCCACCGTGGCCGGCCTCACCACCTACCGCATCCTCGACGCCCGGGAGCGCGCCGCCCACGCCGGCCGGATTCCTGTCGATGTGGTCCGCATGGCGCCCTGAATCGACGGGAATCGACGCCGGGGCGTGGCTACTTCTGGTTCTCGCCGCCGAAGATCTCGCTGACCGACTCGTCCTCGAACACGGCGTGGATGGCGCTGGCCACCAGCGGCGCGATCGAGAGGACCTCGATCTTGTCGAACTGCTTCTCGGGCGGCAGCGGCAGCGTGTTGGTGATCACGACCTTCTCGATCACCGAGTTCTTCAGGCGCTCCGTGGCCGGATCCGACAGCACGCCGTGGGTGGCCATGGCCCAGACCTCGGTGGCGCCCTCGGACTTGAGCAGGTCGGCGGCGGCCACGAGCGTGCCGCCGGTGTCGATCATGTCGTCGATCAGGATGCAGTGCTTGCCCCGCACGTTGCCGATGACGTTGGAGGCCTCCACCACGTTGGCCACGCCCTTGGGGCGGATCTTGTTGACGAAGGCGAGGTCGGCGCCGAGGTGGTTGGCCAGGCGCTTGGCCGCCTTCACGCCGCCGGCGTCGGGCGACACGATCACGAGGTCGTTCGGGTCACCCGCGGTGCGGCAGCAGTCGATGAGGATCGGCAGGGCCGTGAGGTGGTCCACCGGCATGTCGAAGAAGCCCTGGATCTGGCCGCTGTGGAGGTCGACCGACACGACCCGGTCGGCACCGGCCACGCTCAACATGTCGGCCACGAGCTTGGCGGTGATGGGCTCGCGACCCTCGGCCTTGCGGTCCTGGCGGGAGTACCCGTAGTAGGGGCACACCGCGGTGATGCGCTTGGCCGACGCCCGCTTGGCGGCATCGATCATGATCAGCTGCTGCATGAGCGCGTCGTTCACGTGGGCGGCGTGGGTCTGGATGATGAACACGTCGGCGCCGCGGATCGACTCGCCGAAGCGGCAGTGCTGCTCGCCGTTGGCGAACTGGCGGAGGTTGGCCTCGCCCAGCGTCACGTGGAGGTGATCGGCGATCTCCTGGGCCAGCGCCGGGTGGCTGTCGCCCGTGTAGAGCATCAGCTTCTTCTTGGTGACCAGCTCCACCCCAGGCGCCTTTCGGTCTCGAGGACCCCTCAACCGTCGTCGGGGCCGCTCGCAGCATAGAACGGCCCGGTCACGGCCCCGTCGGGCACCGACGCGCCGGGCGCCAGCACGGCGAAGGGGCCGACGGTGGCGTCGACGCCGACCTCGGCGTCGCGCCCGTTGGACTGCTCCACCACCGACCCCGCACCCACCACGCAGTCGACCAGCCGGGTGTTCGGGCCGATCTCGGCCCCGGCGCCGATGACGGTGGACCCCTGCAGGATCGTGCCGGGGAAGAGGGTGACGTCGGCCCCGAGGACCACGGTGGCGTCGAGGTACGTGGTGGCCGGATCCACGAGCGTGACGCCCGCCGCCAGCCAGCGCTCGTTCGTGCGGCGTCGGATCTCGGCCTCGGCGGCGGCGAGCTGGCTGCGATCGTTGATGCCCTCGGCCTCGGCGGCGTCGTCGACCACCACCGCGCCCACCGGGTAGCCCGCCTCGCGCAGCACGCCCACCACGTCGGTCAGGTAGTACTCGCCCTGCGCGTTGGCCGGGGTGATGCGACGGAGCGCCGGCGCCAGCACCGAGCGGCGGAAGCAGTACACGGCGGTGTTGATCTCGTCGATGGCCGCCTCCTCCTCGGTGGCGTCGGCCCGCTCCACGATGCGCACCACCTGACCGTCCTTGCCCCGCACCACGCGGCCGTAGCTGCCCGGGTCGGGCACGCGTGCGGTGAGCACGGTGCAGGCGGCATCGGCCTCGCGGTGGGCGTCGACGAGGGCGGCGATCGTGCCGGGGCGCAGCAGCGGCATGTCGCCGGGCAGCACGAGGACGTCGTGGTGCTCGGACTCGGGCCCGTCGTCGTCGGGGAGCCCGGTCAGGCCCACGCTCGCGGCGTCTCCGGTGCCGTCCTGGGTGTGCTGCTCCACGAAGCTCAGGTGCAGGTCGAGCTCCTCGGACTGGAGCTTCTTGGTGACCCGCTCGGCGCCGTGGCCCACCACGACCACCACCCGCTCCACCGAGCAGTCCGCGAGCGAGTCGAGGACGTAGCGCAGCATCGCCCGACCGGCCAGCAGGTGCAGCGGCTTGGGACGGGCGGAGCGCATCCGCGTGCCGGCTCCGGCGGCGAGGACGATGGCCGAGAGGTTGCGTTCGGGCATGGAGAACGGTTTAGCGCGTGGCCCGCGCCCACGAGCGGGCGAGCACGGGTGGCGTCGCGCCCGGACCTACCATGGGCGCCGGTCGACGACGAGGCCGGTGCCGACCACCGGTCCCACGGGGGAGATGTGGTTCGACGGGTGGTGGCAACGCTGGTGGTGGCCGTGCTCGCCGGCGCGGTCACGGCCGGGTGCGGTGGCGACGAGCCGAAGGCCGAGCCCGTGGTGCTGCGCCGCTGCGAGCTCCACGCCACCGGGTTCGTGTTCCGCACCAGCCTCAGCTCGTGCAAGAAGGCCATCGCCAAGGGGATCGACCTGTCGGTCGACGCCGGGTTCGAGGACGACCCCGACGCCCCCGGCGCCGGCGCCGCGTTCGGTGCCCTGTGCGAGATCCTCCAGGGGAAGGAGCGGGTGGTCTACGACGACGAGGACGGCCGGGCCCTCGCCCGCCGGCTCCACCGCACCGGCGTCTGCCCCGGGAAGGTGTCGAACCTGAAGACCGCCGCCGAGGCGGAGAAGGAGGCCAAGGAGGCGGCCCGCCGGGCCGCCGAGCGCGAGGCCGAGCGGCGCACCGAGGAGACCGAGCCCAACCCCTGATCGGGGCTCGCTCCTCCGCGACAGCTCGGGGGGCAGGGCTCGAACCTGCGACAGCCGGCTCCAAAGGCCGGAGTTCTACCAACTGAACTACCCCCGACGGGTGGGCCCGAGGTTAGGTCCCCGGAGACGCGGAACGACCGCCCCTTGCAGGGCGGTCGTGGCGCTCGAGGTCTCGGACCGAGGCGGGCCCGGTGGCTACTTGCCGGCGGCGCGGCGCTGCCAACGGGTGCGCTTCAGCATCTTCTTGTGCTTCTTCTTGCGCATGCGCTTACGGCGCTTCTTGATCAGTGAACCCATGGTGGCGCCAACCTAGCGGGGAGCCCGGTGGCCGCACCAACCGGCGCAGCCCTCACCACGGGCCGACGGTG
>JAHBSN010000343.1 GCA_019639095.1 Actinomycetota bacterium | reverse complement strand
GGTCCTCGGCGAGGCGCGGGATGCCGTAGCCCGCGGAGCCGGCCGTCGACTCGCCGTGGCCGCGCAGGTCCACGGCGACGACGCGGAAGCGGTCGGCGAGCTGGTGGAACTGCGGCGCCCAGACGTCGGCGCGCAGGGTCACCCCGTGGAGCAGCACCAGCGGCCGGCCCGACCCCAGCTCGATGGCATGGATCGAGCCGCCGTCGGGCGTGGGCAGGTGGTGGTGGACCACGCCCGGGGGCAGGTCGAGCAACGAGTCGTCCACCGGCGGGCGCCGGCCACCGGGCGCGGGCGGCAGGCCTCGCGCCTCCTTGGGGTGCGTGGCCCGGTAGAGCCCGGCGGCGGCGGCGCCGATGCCGACCGCCGTGGCCCCGAGGACCACCACCTTCTTGGCGTTGCTCACGATGGGTCCTCTCGGTGGCGTCGCGGCACCCGGGGGCTGATGCCGCAGATGATCTCGTAGGAGATGGTGCCGAGTCGATCGGCCCATTCCTCGGCCCCGATGGCCGCCCCGCCCTGCGCACCGATCAGCACCACCTCGTCGCCCACCGCCACGGGGAGATCGTCGCAGTCCACGAGCAGCTGGTCCATGGTGATGGTGCCGGCGATGGGCCGGCGCTCGCCGCCCACCAGCACCTCGCCACCGGTGCCGGACAGGCGCCGGGGCACGCCGTCGGCATAGCCCAGCGGCACCGTGGCCAGCGTGGTCTCGTGGTCGGTCCGGTACCGCAGGCCATAGGACACGCCCTCGCCCGCCGGGACCCGCTTCACGTGGGACACCGCCGCCCGCAGCGACATCGCCGGCCGCAGCCCCGGCGGACCGGGCACCTCGGCGCTGGGCGACAGGCCGTAGACCACGATGCCGAGGCGGACCAGGTCGTAGCGCGCCTCGGGGTGCGCCAGCGCGCCCGCCGAGTTGGCCGCGTGCCGGCACGGCACCTCGATGCCCGCGGCGGCGAGGTCGGCCAGCACCGCCTCGTAGCGCCGCTGCTGCTCGGCGGTGAAGGGGTCGTCGGGCTCGTCGGCCACGGCGAAGTGCGTGAACACCGACGCCAGGTGGAGCCCGGGATCGGCCACCACGGCGCGGGCCAGCGCCACGGCGTCGGCGGGCTGGACGCCCACCCGACGCATGCCGGTGTCGACCTTGAGGTGGACCGGCACCGGATCGTGCCGCCCCCGGCCGACACGGGCGGCCGCGGCGCCGAGGTCGGCCACGCCCGCCGGCGTGTACACGGTGGCATCCAGGCGCTGCGCCACCAGGTCGTCGAGCTCGTGGACCGACGCCTGGGAGAGCACGAGCACCGGGGCATCGATCCCCGCCGCCCGCAGCTCGGCGCCCTCGGCCACCAGCGCCACGCCCAGCAGGTGCGCGCCACCGGCCAGGGCGGCGCGTGCCGTGGCCACGGCGCCGTGCCCGTAGCCATCGGCCTTGACCACCGCGCAGACGCGCGCCGGGGCCACGAGGTCTCGCAGGATGGCGACGTTGCTCCGGATCGCGGACAGGTCGATGTCGGCCGAGACCGGGCGCACGGGACCGGCGTCAGCCTTCGTCGTCGTCGCGCAGGATCCCGCGCAGGATGTCGACCCGGGCGACGATCCCCACCAGGCCCGCGTCGCCCACGACGGGCAGGCGCGACACGTCGTGGTCGTGCAGCAGCGTGGCCGCCTCCTCCACGGTGTCGTCGACCCCGATCGTGATCGGGTCGGCCTGCATGACCTCCCGCACGGTGCTGCCGAGCACGCGGCGCAGGTCGTCGTCGAAGTGGCGCTTGGCCGACGGCAGCTCGAGCGTGGCCCCGAGCAGGGAGATCACCGTGGGGAAGTGCAGGCGGCTCTCCTGCACGATCAGGTCGGCGGTGGAGAGCATGCCCACCACGGCGCCGTCGGCGTCCACCACCGGGGCGCCGTCGATGCCGCGCTCCACCAGCACCTGCATGGCCTCGGCCACGTTGTCGTCGGGGCCGAAGGTGAGCACGTCGGTGGTCATGACCTCCGACACGGGCGATTGGCGCGACATCTAGCCTCCGGACAGCTCGGACAGGGCGAGGGGCAGGTGGTCGACGACGTCGCCGGCCACGAGGCCTCGGCGCCAGGCTAGGGCGCCGGCCCGACCGTGCAGGTAGGCGGCCGACGCCGCCGCCTCGTCGGCGGGGAGCCCCTGGGCGAGCAGGGCCGCGAGCAGCCCGGTGAGCACGTCGCCGGTGCCGGCGGTGGCGAGCCGGGCGTCGCCCGTGGTGGAGGCCCACACGTGGCCGTCACCGGGCCGGGCCACCAGGGTGGTGGGGCCCTTCAGCAGCACCACGGCGCCCGTGGCCTCGGCGAGCACCCGGACCGCGGCGAACCGATCGGCGGCGGGCGGGCGACCGGCCAGCGCCTCGAACTCGCCGTCGTGCGGGGTCAGCACCACGGGCGCGGCTCCCGAGGGCCGGGCCGCCACCACCGCGTGGGCGTCGGCGCCGAGGGCTCGGAGGCCGTCGCCGTCCACCACCACGGGCTCGGTGGTGCCGGCCACCAACCGGCGCACCTGCTCGGCGGCCGTGGAGGAGGTGCCGAGCCCGGGTCCCACGGCGATCGCCCCGAACCGGTCCGCCCCGGCGAGCACGTCGTCGGCCCAGCCATCACCGGCCAGCGGCGTGACGACCGCCTCGGTGGGCGCCCACGGGTCGGCGTCGGAGCCGGGCGTGTAGAGCCGCACGTAGCCGGCCCCGCCGCGCTGCGCGGCCCGGGTGGCGAGGTGGGCCGCGCCGGTCATGCCCGGCGATCCGGCCACCACCCAGGCCGCCGCCCGCCACTTGTGCGATGCGGTCGGCCGATCGGGCAGCCAGCGGGCCACGTCGGCCGCCTCCACCAGGTGCGCGCCCGCCACCGACGTGTCCAGCCCGATGTCGACGATGTCGACCGCTCCGGCGTGCTCGGCGCCGTCGGCCAGGAGCAGGCCCGGCTTCAACGCCGCGAACGTGACCGTGCGCGCCGCCCGGTACGGGGTGCCCGGCGCCTCCCCGGTGAGGCCGGACACGCCTGAGGGGATGTCGACCGCCAGCACCGGCTGGTCGGGGCGGGCGAGGGCCGGCAGCTCCACCTCGCCGCGGAAGCCGGTGCCGAAGGCGGCGTCGACCACCAGGTCGGCATCGGGGAGCACCCCGGGAGCGTCGCCCACGTCGACCACCCGACACCGCACCCCCCTGGCCTCCAGGCGCCGGGCGGCGGCGCGCCCGTCGTTGCCGTTGTTGCCCTTGCCCGCCAGCACCACCACCCGCCGGCCGTAGGCCCCGCCGAGCAGGTCGAGGGCGGCGCGGGCCACCGCCGCGCCGGCCCGCTCGATCAGCACCTCCACGGGCTCGGGCGCGGCGGCGTCGACGGCACCCATCTCGGCCGGGGTCACGATCGGGATCACCGCCTCATCTTGCCCCCGCCTAGCCTGCGCGGCCATGGGCCTGGGCCACACGATCACGCTGGCCGACGGTCGGGTGCTGGGCTTCGACGACGTGGGCGACCCCCACGGCGCGGCGGTGCTCTACGTCCACGGGTCGCCGGACTCCCGCCGGGCCCGCCACCCCGACGACGACGTGGCGGCACGGCTCGGGATCCGGCTCGTGGCCGTCGACCGTCCCGGCGCCGGGCTGTCGACCGCCCACCCCACGGGCACGGTGGGGTCCTTCGCAGACGACGTCGTGGCCCTGGCCGACCACCTCGGTGTGCCCGCCTGGCGCCCGCTCGCCTGGTCGGCCGGGTCCGTGCACGCCCTCGCCGTGGCCGCCCGCCACCCCGATCGGGTGGCCCGCGTGGCGGTGGTGGCCGGCCTGGT
>JAHBSN010000342.1 GCA_019639095.1 Actinomycetota bacterium | reverse complement strand
CATCCACGCCGCGGTGAGCGACGGCGTGCCCTGGTTGTTCGGGTAGTCCTGGTGCGGCGGGGTGGACGCCTCGAAGTGGTCGGGGAACGCGATGCGGGCGATCTTGAGCGGGTGCGGGAACGCCGTCTCGCCGAGCACGTCGCGCACGATGCCGAGCAGGGCCGGGTCGTGGGCCAGCCGGTGGAACAGCTCGAGGCGCTGGACGTCCTGGTAGCCCTCCAGGTACTCCTCGTCGTCCTCGCGCAGCGGGGCGATCAGGCAGCGGCTGGAGATGGGGATGCGGGGCGGCTCCACCCACCCGCGCCGGGCCAGGGTGGCGAGCATGTGGCCCCGGAGGTCCTTCACCACCTCGCGGTCCAGCACCTGGCGGAACAGCAGGTAGCCGTCCTCGTCCAACTGGGCCCGCAACCCCTCGACGTCGCCCAGCAGGTGGTTGGCGGAGCGCATCTCCAAGAAGGCGAAGCGGTTGTTCATCGGAACCTCCGGGGGTCCGCGGGTGACCGATCCGGACGGTAGCGGATAGCGTCGCCGGGTCGTCCAACGAGGTGAGGGGACCCGCCGCCGATGATGCCGCCCACCGGGCCGATCGCTGCGCACCGCGACCGGTACCTGGCCCTGCTCGGCGATGCCCTGCTCGACCTGCACTACCTCGACAACGAGGCGCGCATCGGGTACCTCACCAGCCTCCCGCCCGGCGCCACGCCCGACGCCGACGTGCTGCGCGACCCCATCCGCAAGCTCGAGATCCCCTACCGCCGGCTGTTCCAGTCCCGGATCGCCGGCCGATCCGGCGACCAGGCCCGCGGTGGCACGTACAACCCCTACACCGACATGGGTCGTGCCGCCCTCGACCACCTCCGAGCCTCCCTGGTCGACGTGGTGGAGCGGGGCGTGCCGGGCGACGTGGCCGAGTGCGGCGTGGGGCGCGGCGGCGGTGGCATCTTCCTGCGGGCCTGCCTCGACGCCTACGACGTGCCCGACCGCACGGTCTGGATGATCGACCCGTTCCTGGCCTCGGACCCCGACGCCCCCGACGACCACCAGGCCATGGTCCGGCTTCGGGCCGACCTCAACCTCGTGCGGGAGGGCTTCGAGCGCTTCGGCGTGTTCGACGAGCGGGTCCGCTTCCTCCAGGGCGCGTACCGCTCCACGCTGGCCGACGCGCCCCTGGGTCAGCTCGCCCTGCTGCGCGTGGGCCTCTCGGCCGCCTACGACGCCGGCACCGTGCTCGGGCGCCTCCTCCCGAAGGTGGCCGAGGGCGGGATCGTGATCGTGGAGGGCGTCGACCGCCCCACCGTGGAGGGCCGGCTCCGCACCTTCCTCGACGGCCTCCCCGAGCCGGTGGCCCTCGAGCACGTCGACTGGAACACCGTGGCCTGGCGGGTGGGCGCGCCGGTGGCGTCCGCCCCGACCACCGAGCCCGGCCCCGACCCGGTCCACCACCGGGTGCCCCTGCCCACGCCGGCGCCCGGGCCGCCCGACGCCGATCGCGCCGACCGGGTGGACCTGAGCGTGGTCGTGGTCTTCTACGACATGGCCCGCGAGGCCAAGCGCACGCTGCAGTCGCTGGCCCGCTCGTACCAGCGGGGCATCGACGACCTCACCTACGAGGTCATCGCCATCGACAACGGATCGCACGCCGAGCAGCGCCTCGATCCCGCCGCCGTGGCCGCCTACGGCCCCGAGTTCCGCCTGGTCACCCTGGAGGAGGCGTCGCCGTCGCCCACCGTGGCGCTCAACCTGGGCATCGCCCAGGCCCGCGGCGACGTGGTGGCGGTGATGATCGACGGCGCCCACGTGCTCACCCCCGGGGTGTTCCGCCACGCCCTGGCCGCCACCCGCACCTATGCCCCCGCGGTGGTGGCCGTGCAGCAGTGGTACGTGGGTCCGGGCCAGCAGGGCGACGCCCAGCAGGCGGGCTACGACCAGGCCGTGGAGGACCGGCTCTTCGAGGGGATCCGCTGGCCCACCGACGGCTACCGCCTCTTCGAGATCGGCCACTTCATCGGCGACCGCGACTGGTTCGACGGGATCATCGAGAGCAACTGCCTCTTCGTGCCCCGCACGGTGCTCGAGCAGGTGGGCGGCTTCGACGACAGCTTCGACATGCCCGGCGGCGGCTACGCCAACCTCGAGCTGTTCGAGCGCATGCACGCCCACCCCGGCGTGAACCCGGCCACGATCCTGGGCGAGGGCACGTTCCACCAGTTCCACGGGGGCACCACCACCAACGTGGCCGACGAGGCCGTGCGCCGCGATCGCATCTCCTCCTACGGTGCCCACTTCCGCGAGACCCGCGGTCGGGGGCTCAACGGCGTCACCAAGCCGATCCACTACGTCGGCTCGCTCGACACCAAGGCCGCCCGGCGCACCCGCTCCCGCCGCGAGTTCGCCCTGTCGTTCGCGCCCGGGCGCGACCCCGTGGCCGACACCGACGCGCCCGGCATGCCCGTGCCCGAGGAGCTGAAGTTCGCGGCCATCGAGGCGGTGTGGGCGCACCAGTCCTGGCGGGAGGCGAGCTGGCTGGGCGTGCCGGTGGCGCGCTACCCCACCGACCTGCACAGCTACCAGGAGCTGATCCACCAGGTGCGGCCGGGCGCCATCGTCCTGCTCGGCGACGACGAGGGGCTCGGCGGGCGGGCCCTCTTCGCGGCGTCGGTCGCCGACCAGCTCGGCCTCGACGTCCGGATCGTGGCCGCCGGGCGCGCGGGCGCCGGGCCGCGCCCCGAGCACCCGTCGATCACCTACCTCGACGGCGCACCCGAGCAGCCCGAGGTGGTGGCCGCGGTCACCGAGGCGGTGGACGGGCGGGGCGCCCTCGTCCTCGTGGGCCTCGGCGCGCTCCAGCGCCTCGTGGCCGCCTTCGAGGCCTACGCCCCGCTGGTGCCGGTGGGCAGCTACGTCGTGATGGAGAACACGGTGCTGAACGGCCGACCGGTGGCCCCCGGGTTCGGGCCCGGCGCGCACGAGGCGGTCACCGACGTGCTCGCCCGGCACCGAGACTTCGTGCCCGACGTCGCCTTCGAGCGCTACACGCTCACGTTCAACAAGAACGGCTACCTGCGCCGCATGCGCCCCGCCTGAGCGGCAGGGGCTCAGCGGACCGGACGAGCGGGCGCCCCCACCACGGTGGCGCCCTCGGCCACGTCGGCGTTCACCACCGCGTTGGCACCGATCTGCACGTCGGCCCCCACCACCACCGGCCCGAAGACCTTGGCGCCGGTGCCCACCTTGGTGCGGGCGCCGAGGTGCGGGCCGATGGGCTGGCCGTCGACCAGGCCGATGGTGACGAACGGGCGGACCACCACCCCCGACTCGAGGTGGGTGAGGCCGTCGATGACCACCTGCCCGTGGGGCAGGTAGATGCCGGCGTCGAGCACGGCCCGATCGCCGATGGCGACCTGGCCCGTGACCACCGACAGGTGGTGCAGGAGGGCGGGGAGCACCGGGATCCGCCGGGCCCGGCACGCCACCTTCGCCCGGTAGCAGACCTGGGCGAAGAACGCCTCGGTCACCCAGGCGAGGCGCACCACCTGCACGGCGGCGTCGAGCCGGGAGCGGAACTCGTGGTGCTCGCCGCGGTAGCGGGCGGTGATCTCGGCATCGGCCACCACGGCGGCGCCGAACCGGGGCTGGCTGGCCTCGATGGCCGAGCGCAGTCGCTCCTCGTCGACCGCCGGGGCCGAGCGGGCCGAGGTGGCCCACCGGCTGCGCGATCGGGTGCGGTTGGCAGTGCTCGACGCGCCCATGACGCCCGGGAGCGTACCGGTACCATCACGCCGTGACCGAGGGGGATGGGGACCAGCACGACGAGGCGCGCCGA
>JAHBSN010000341.1 GCA_019639095.1 Actinomycetota bacterium | reverse complement strand
AGCGCCGGGATGTCGAGCATGCGGTCGGTCACGTGCGGCTCGAGGCCGGCCAGGACCCGGCGGGCCAGCGGGTGGGCGTCGAGCGCCGTCACCAGCGTGACGATGACCGTGCTCTGCCAGGCGCGGGACTCGGGGTCGTCCAGGATCGACGACACGGCCTCGTGGATCACGCCCGCCGCGTCCTCGTCGAGCGCCGCCAGGAACAGGGCGCCCTTGTTCGGGAAGTAGGCGTAGGGCACCGTGCCGCTGACGTCGGCGTCGCGGGCGATGCGGGCCACCGAGGTGGCGCGGTAGCCGTCGGCGCCGAAGCGGGCGATGGCGGCGTCGAGCACGGCCTGGCGGGTCTGCTCGCCCTTGGTGGCGCCCGCCGTGGGGTGCTCGTCGCCCATGTGCCAAGGGTAACAGAACTGAGAGATTGAGCGAAACCCTCAAATCGTCTACGGTGGACCCATGACGCAGAGCAGCGACCCCACGCGCACCGTCCCCACCCGGCGGATCTCCTTCGACGAGGCCCTGGCCGACGTGCCCAAGCACTTCGCCGCCGACGGCGACCTGATCACGAGCCACCTCATCGCCACGCTCTCGGCGCTGTTCCCCGACGGCGAGGACTTCTTCGTCCGGACCGTCCGCCACTACCGGGACCAGATCACCGACCCCGACCTCAAGCGGCAGGTCAACGGGTTCATCGGCCAGGAGGCCATGCACGGTCGGGAGCACCGGGTGCTGAACGAGCGCCTCGCCGAGCTCGGCTACCCCACCAAGCGGGTGGCCAACATGGCCCGCCGCGGCCTCGGCATCCGGGAGAAGGTGGCGTCGCCCGCCGCCAACCTCGCCGCCACCGCCGCCCTCGAGCACTTCACCGCCACGCTCGCCGAGCTCTCGCTCACCGATCCCGAGATGCAGCGCATGGCCGGTCACGCCGCCGTCCGGGACATCCTGCTGTGGCACGCCCTCGAGGAGGCCGAGCACAAGGCCGTGGCCTTCGACGTGTACCGCGCCGTCGGCGGCAGCGAGCGCACCCGCATCATCACCATGAAGGCCACGCGGATCGGCTTCGTGCTGGGCGTCACGTTCCAGCTGGCGCTGTCGCTCCTGGGCGACCCGGCCACCTTCCAGAAGGGCCGGCTTCGCAAGAGCCTCAAGCAGTTCCGGCGCTCGGCGATCATGACCAGCGGCGTGTGGAAGCGGCTGAAGGACTACGACCGGCCCGGCTTCCACCCCGACGACTGGGACACCTCCGAACTGGTCGACCGCTGGAGCGCCGAGCTCTTCGGCGAGCACGGCACGCTCCTCGACAAGCTGGCGGCCGGGCGGGGCGCCACCGCCGGGTCCGACCAGCCCGCCGAGCCGGTGGGGGCCTCGGCGTGAGCGAGGTGGAGCACGTCGACGTGCTCATCGCGGGGGCCGGCCTCTCGGGCATCGGCGCCGCCCGCCACCTCCAGGCCCGGTGCCCCTGGGCCAGCTTCGCCATCCTCGAGGGGCGAGACGCCATCGGGGGCACCTGGGACCTGTTCCGCTACCCGGGCATCCGGTCCGACTCCGACATGCACACCCTGGGCTACTCGTTCCGGCCCTGGACCGGCGAGAAGTCGATCGCCGACGGCCCCGACATCCTCCAGTACATCAAGGACACCGCGGCCGAGACCGGCGTCGACCGCAAGGTCCGCTTCGGCCACCGCATCGTGTCGGCCGACTGGTCCACCACCGACGCCCGCTGGCACGTCGTCGCCCACCGGGCCGACACCGACGACGACGTCGAGCTCACCTGCTCGTTCTTCTGGGGCTGCACCGGCTACTACCGCTACGACCACGGCTACGTGCCCGACTTCGAGGGCATGGACGACTTCGGCGGCCAGATCGTGCACCCGCAGCACTGGCCCGAGGACCTCGACTACCTCGGCAAGCGGGTGGTGGTGATCGGCAGCGGGGCCACCGCCGTCACGCTCGTGCCGTCGATGGCGCCCACCGCCGCCCACGTCACGATGCTCCAGCGCTCGCCCACCTACATGGGCAGCGTCCCCACCCGGAACCCGGTGGCCAAGCTCGTGCGCCGGCTCCTGCCCGCGCGCCCCGCGGCCTGGGTGCTGCGGTGGTTCAACGCCCTGGCCACCCAGGGCCTCTACCGGGTGAGCAAGCGCCGGCCCCAGCTGGTGAAGCGGGTGATGCGCAAGGGCCTCGAGCGCGACCTGCCGAAGGGCTACGACATCGACACCCACTTCACGCCCCGCTACGACCCCTGGGACCAGCGGGTGTGCGCGGTGGCCGACGGCGACCTGTTCCGCCAGATCCGCAACGGCAAGGTCGACATCGTCACCGACACCATCGATCGCTTCACCGAGACCGGCATCCGCCTCCACTCGGGCGTGGAGCTCGAGGCCGACGTCATCGTGCCGGCCACCGGGCTCGAGCTGCTGTTCCTGGGCGGCATCGAGATGGCGGTCGACGGCGAGAAGGTGAGCCCACCGGAGAAGCTCACCTACAAGGGGATGATGCTCGAGGGCGTGCCCAACTTCGCCTTCACGGTGGGCTACACGAACGCCTCCTGGACGCTGAAGGCCGACCTCAGCGCCGAGTACGTGTGCCGCCTGCTCACCGCCATGCGAGACCGTGGCCTGCGCCAGTGCACGCCGCACAACGACGAGCCCTCGGTGTCGGCCGGTCCGCTCCTCGCCCTCAACTCGGGCTACATCCAGCGGGCCATCGACCGCGTCCCCCAGCAGGGCACGCGCTTCCCCTGGCAGGTCTACGAGAGCTACCTCAAGGACTACCGCGCCATGAAGCTGAGCAAGGTCGACGACGAGGCGATGCGGTTCACCAACCCCGCCTGATCAGGGGGTGCGGCCGTTCCAGGCCACCAGGCGGTCGATCAGCGGCGCGTCGTCGGCGACGTCGACGGCGTTGGCGAACGGCCCGTCGAACGGCACGCCCGGGGGCATCATCGCTCGGACCGCCTCCCACTGCGGGTCCCGGTCGGCCTCGGGCAGCTGGGAGCGGATGGCCTCCCACGAGCAGGCCAGCGTGGCGTGGTCCCAGGCCACGTCCTGGCCCGTGGCGGTGGCCAGGTCCCAGGTGTGGACGGTGAGCTCGTTGACGTAGATGGCCGCCACCTCGGCGCCGGTGAACTCCCCCCACGGCACGGCGGTGGGGCGCTCGAGCACGTCGTCGGTCCAGATGGCCTGCACCTCGTGGGCGGCGGCGAGCATCGCCGGCTCCCACTCGCCCCGGGGGATGTCCTCCCGGTCGGCCGGCCACTCGGCCGGGGGGAGGCCCCGGCCGGCGCAGGCGATCCGGTCGACCACCGTGACGAGGTGGGCGAGGAGGCGCTCCACCGTCATGGCGGGGCACGGCGTGGCCAGCTCGTACTGGTCCGGGGTGACCGCCGCCATGGTCCGGCGGGCGGTGCCGACCGCGGTGGCCAGGTGGCGGCGCGGGTCGTCGGCAGCGAGGGGGGACTCGGTGGGTGTGGGGGCTTCGGTGGTGTCCATGGCGGACATGGTGCGCACCCGATGCGGACAGCTTCGGTCCGGGTGGGTCAGGCCCAGTAGTCGATGCCGCTGAGCTCGTGGTAGCGGGCCTCGAACTCGCGGCCCTCCAGGAAGTACACGCCGAACAGGTCGTCGTCGGGGCGGCGTTCGCGCATGCCGGTGAGCACCCCGGCGTCGCCCACCACGTGGCGCAGCGACGGGGCGTCGTGGGCCACGGTGGCGGCGATGGCGTCGGCCACCGCCTCGGCCGGCACGCCGCTGGTGGTGAGCTGGTGGGTGAGGACCTTGAGGAGGAAGTCGCGCGCCTGGGGGTAGGCGGTGTCCTCGGGGGGCGCCTCCGACTTGC
>JAHBSN010000340.1 GCA_019639095.1 Actinomycetota bacterium | reverse complement strand
TGGGCCGAGCGCACGAACGAGAGCGCCACCATGTCGACGCCCTCCTCCACGAAGGCGTCGAGCATGCGCAGGTCGTCGGGGGTAGGCGACGGGATGCGGAGGCGGTCCGACGGGATGTGGACGCCCGGGCGACCCTGGAGCAGGCCGCCGTGGGTGACCCGGGCGAGGAGGTGGTCGGCGGTGCGGTCGGTGACCTCGGCCACCACCAGCCCGTCGCCGAAGGCGACCTTGTCGCCGACGTGCATGTCGACGAGGAGGCCCTCGTGGTCCACGTGGAGGAGCTCCGCCGTGGATCCCTCGTTGCCGGGGGCGAGGCGGATGACCTGGCCCTCCTCGACGTCGAGCCCGCCCTCGGGCATGTGCCCGGCGCGGACCTTGGGGCCGGGCAGGTCGATCATGGTGCCGATGGGGCGCTTGAGCGCCCGCTCGACGCGACGGACCCGGCGGAACTTCTCGATGGCCTCGTCGAGGGACCCGTGGGCCAGGCCGATGCGGGCGACGTCCATGCCCGCCTCGGCCAGCGTGCGGATCATCGCCTCCGAATCCGACGCCGGTCCGATGGTGGCGATGATCTTGGTGCGACGAGCCATGCCGCCCAGTGTCGCAGCCGCATCCCCCGTTCCCGCGCCACGTTCGGGCCGTTCGCGGCCGTTGGCGCAGAATCTGCGCAGAATCTGCGCCCGACACCGTCGGGAGGCCACGCCGTGGGGCGGGGCCGAGGTCAGGTGGGGCCTGCGGCGGCGGCGCGGAGGTGGGCGACGAGGTCGTCGAGCGACGTGCCGGCGTTGAGGCCGCTGGTGGAGGGCAGGACGTAGACCGGCACGCCGCCCAGCGGATCGGGTTGCCAGCCGACCGCGGCCCGGCGGTCCACCGCCGCCCGCCAACCGGCCAGGCCCACCACGGCCACGGCGCCCGGCCGCAGCCAGCGGCACAGCTCCGCCAACCGCTCCACGCCCTCGCGGTACTCGCCCGTCGACAGCTCGTCGGCACGGGCCGTGGGTCGCTTCACCAGGTCGGTCATGCCGATGCGATCGACCCGGGCCAGGTGACGGGGGTCGCGATCCCAGGTGGCGAGGCCGGCCTGGGCCATCGCCCGCCAGAACCGGTTCGAGCCGGTGACGTAGCCGACGCCGGCGTCGGCGGCGTGCAGCGACGGGTTGAGGCCGCAGCACAGGAGCCGCATCCCGGGACCCACGTGGTCGGGCAGCGCCCGACGGGCCAGCGCCGTGATCTCGATGCGGAGGTTGCGGGCCTGGTGGGGAGCGCCCACGAGCTCGAGCGACGCCACCTCGAACCCGGCCGCCTCGACCACGAGGCGCAGCTGGTCCGGGTCCCACCAGGTGAACAGGCGACCGGGCAGGTCGTCGCCCGACTCGACGGTGGACACCTCCTCGACGGTGGGCGAGCCCGGCCCGGCCGCGAACACCGTGAGGTCGAACCGCCCGCCCACCCGCAGCACCCGGTGCACGTCGGCCAGCGCCAGCGGCAGCTCGGCGGCGGGGAGGTGCTGGTGGGCCTTCGATGCCCACACCCCGTCGAAGGCGGCCCGGCCGAACGGGAGGTCGGCCAGGTCGGCCCGCACGCCCGGCACGTCGCCGGCCGCCGCCCGAGCCACCCGCACCATGGCCGCCGCCGCATCGACCGCGACGGCCGGCCGCCCGAGCAGCGCCAGGTAGTGCCCCGGCCCGCAGCCGAGGTCGAGGCGCAGGCCATCGCCCAGGGCCGACGCGAACGCCGCCACCCGCTGCTCGCGCTGCACGCCCCGACGGGCGGCGTAGCCCGTGGCGTCGGCCTCGTAGACGTCGACGGTCGGGCGGTGCACCGGGCCTAGAACAGCCCCAGCTGGAGGCCGCCGCCGGCGTCGCAGAGCGCGATCCACTGCTCGCCGCCCCGCGGGCCGAGCACCCGGATCTCGATGTCGTCGACGGGGATGGCCCGGGCCCGGCCCCGTTCGTCGCGCAGGCCCACCGAGCCGTCCCGCTCGCGGCGCAGCACCACGCCGTCGTGGAACCGCTTGTCGGTGTGGCCGCGGAACCGGACCAGCTGCCCGATCTCCAGCCCGAGCGCGGCCAGGCCGTCGTCGATGGGGGACGGGCGACGGCTCACGACGACCCCGGCCCCGGTCCGGTCCCGGGCGGCTCGGCATCGAGCGCCCCCACGATCCGCGCCTGCAACCGCTGCATCCCGGCGAGCCAGCGATCGGTGTCCGCGGCCCGTCGCCGGTAGTACTCGGCCACCTCGGGGTGGGGCAGGATCAGGAAGTCCTCGGCGGCCAGCCCGGCCACGGTGGCGGCGGCCACGTCGGCCGGCTCGATCAACCCCTGGGCCACCACCGTCTCCACCGAGGTGAGGCCCATGGCCGAGGCCAACAGGTCGGTGCGGACCCCCTGGGGGCACAGGCACGACACCTTGATCCCCCGGTCCCCGTAGGTGATGGCCAGCCACTCGGCCACCGACACCGCGGCGTGCTTGGTGACCGAGTACGGCAGGTCGCCGATCTGGGTGAGCAGGCCCGCGGCCGACGCCGTGGACAGCAGGTAGCCCTCGCCCCGCGCCAGCATCGAGGGGAGCACCGCCCGCGCTGCGTGCACGTGGGCCAGCACGTTGACCCGCCAGATGCGGTCCCACGTGGCGTCGTCGGCCTCGACCCCCGCGCCGGTGCCGATGCCGGCGTTGGACACGAACAGGTCGATCGGTCCGTACGCGTCCTCGACCGCTGCCGCCAGCTCGGCCACGGCGGCGCGGTCGCTGACGTCGAGCGCGAACCCGTGCGCCCGCCCGCCCAGGCGCGCCGCGGCGGCATCGACGTCGGCCGGCGACAGGTCGACCACCGCCACGTGGCGCGCGCCCTCGGCCAGGAACGCCTCCGCCAGCGCGTACCCGATCCCCCTGGCGGCGCCGGTGACCACCGCGACCCGATCCTGGAGCTGCACGCTCGCACCCTACCGAGGCCCCCCGGCGGCGGGCGGCGATCACGCGGAGGCGGCGGCCGCCATCGTGTCGGCGATGACCTGGCGGCGCTCGCCACCCCAGGGCAGCGGCATCAGGACCGGCACGTCGACCCCGGCGGCGACGTAGGCGCGGAACGCGTCGCGCACCTCGTCGGCGGTGCCGAGCACGTCGATGGCGTCGCACATGCGATCCGACACGGCGGCCAGGGCGCCGTCGCGGTCGCCGGCGGCGTGCCGGGCCCGGATCTCGGCGACCTCGTCGCCGAAGCCCGCCCGGGTGAACGATGCCGCGTACGAGTCGACCACGGCGTAGGAGAACAGGTCGCGCCGGGCCTTGTCGAGCCCCTGCGATCGGTCGCCCACCCCGGCGTGGACGTAGGCGTAGACCTCGGCCGAGCCCCCGGCGCGCACCTGCTCGACCGACCACGCCACGTGCGATGCCGGCAGGTAGTTGAGCAGCACGCCGTCGGCCACCTCGCCGGCCATCCGCAGCATCTCGGGCCCGAGCGCGCCCACCACCACCTTGGGCCGTCGCTCGCCCAGGCGCAGCCCGAGGCGGAACCCCTTCACCCGGTAGAAGTCGCCGTCGAAGTCGACCTTCTCGCCGGTGAGGCACGCCTTGACCAGCGTGACGTACTCGCGCACGTGGGCGAGCGGGTGCTCGCCGTAGGGCGTGCCGTGCCAGCGCGACGTGACCACCGGCGACGAGATGCCGATGCCGAGCAGCACGTCGACGTCGGGGTGCAGCGCCTGCAGGGTGGCGGCGCCCATGGCCGCTAGCATCGGGGTGCGGAGCTGGAGGGCGAGCACCCCGGTGCCGAGGTCGAGGCCAGGTGCGGCGGCGCCGGCCGCCGCCACATCCATCGCGACCTGCGCGGCCTGCTCATGCTCGTCCGCGTCGGC
>JAHBSN010000034.1 GCA_019639095.1 Actinomycetota bacterium | reverse complement strand
GCCCACCGTGCTGGTGTAGCTACCCACGGTGAACCGGTAGCGGTAGTCGGTGCCGGGGGCGAGGCCGGTGGCATCGACGTGGACGGCGTGGCCGTGCGCCGCCTCGGCCACCGCCACCCCGGTGGCCACGAGCGACTCGAACGCGTCGTCGGCGGCCACCTCCCAGACCACCTCCACGGGATCGTCGCCCATGCCGCCCCGGCCATCGTCGGCCAGGGGATCCGGCGCCAGACGGGTCCAGAGGATCACCCGGTCGGTGAGCGGGTCCCCCGAGGCCACGCCGAGCGTGAACGGGTCCGTGGCGAGGTCGGGCACCGAGCTCGTGGTGGGTGCGGCCATCGCGGTGGTGGACGGGCCCGTGGTGCGGGCCGCGCCCTCGCTGTCCGACGAGCACCCCACGGCGAGGGCGGCGGCCGCGGCCGCCGCGCCGGTGAGGAACTGCCGTCGTCCGATGGCGCCCGTCACCCACGGTCCACCTGCTGTTCTCCCCTGATCCATGTTGGGAGTCTGTCAGAACGCCGATCCCGGAATCGGGAGAAACAAGTTGCAGACAACTGGGCGCGGGCGCATGATCAGAGGTGCCGGTGCCAGGAAGTGGTCCAGGCACCGGCGGAACGATGAGGAACGGAAGGGACATGGCCGACAACAGGCTGATCGGGAAGACCGGCCGGGTCACCGGCAGGGTCGGGCCCGGTCGGATCGGTGAGGTCATGATCCCGGTCCGAGGCGGCACCGAGGCGTACCACGCCTACAGCGCCGACGACGAGGAGCTGCTCACCGGCACCCGCGTGCTGGTGGTCGAGGTCCTCCCCCCGCGCACCGTCGTCGTCACCCCCGTGTGACCACCAAGAAGGTGAACCTGTGAACCAGATGTACGTGATCGCGTCCGCGATCGTCGTGCTCGTCGTGCTGTCCGTGCTCGTGTTCAAGGCGTTCTGGCGCGTGGCCGAGCCCAACGAGGCCCTCATCATCTCGGGCCTCCGCCACAGCCACGCCACCGACGAGGTCGAGGACTCCCTCGGCTTCAAGATCGTCACCGGCAAGGGCACGCTGGTGACCCCCGGCGTGCAGACCGTGCGCCGCCTCTCGCTCGACCTCCGCGAGGCCGAGCTCGCCATCGACTGCGTCACCCACCAGGGCATCCCGCTCGGTGTCCGCGGCGTGGTCATCTACAAGGTCGGCGACGACTTCGCGTCGATCGCCAACGCCGCCCGGCGCTTCCTCGACCAGCAGGCCCAGATGGACCAGCGGGTCCACAACGTTTTCGCCGGCCACCTGCGCGCCATCGTCGGCAACATGACGGTGGAGGAGATGATCCGCGACCGCGAGAAGCTCACCCAGCTCACCCGCGAGTCGTCGGGCACCGAGATGCACAAGCTCGGACTCATCGTCGACTCGCTGCAGGTGCAGGAGATCCTCGACCCCACCGGCTACATCGACAACCTCGGCCGCCCCCACGCCGCGGCGGTGCAGAGCCAGGCGCGCATCGCCCAGGCGGCCGCCGACCGCGAGGCCACCGAGCGCGAGCAGGAGGCCGAGGCGCTCAAGGCCGAGGCCCGCCGGGCCAGCCAGGTGAAGCAGGCCGGCTACCAGGCCGAGATCGACGAGGCCGCGGCCCGCGCCAAGCAGGCCGGCCCCCTCTCCGACGCCACCGCGCGCCAGGAGGTGGTGGTCGAGGAGACCAAGGTGGCCGAGCTCGAGGCCGAGCGCGAGGAGCAGCGCCTGCAGGCCACGGTGCGGCGACCCGCCGACGCCCAGGCCTACCAGCAGGTCACCCTCGCCAAGGCCGAACGAGACGCCCGCATCGCCGGTGCCGAGGCCCAGCGCCAGGAGGTCGAGCTCCACGCCGCCGCCGACGCGCAGAAGGTCAAGGTCACCGCGGCCGCCGAGGCCGAGCGGGTCCGCCTGCAGGCGTCGGCCGAGGCCGAGCACGTCAAGCTCGACGCCGAGGCACGCTCGCTGTCGCTCCGCCAGGTCGGCGAGGCCGAGGCGGCGGCCACCCAGGCGAAGGGCCTGGCCGAGGGCGAGGCGGTCCGGGCCAAGGGCCTGGCCACGGCCGAGGCCATCAAGGCCCGCGCCGAGGCCCTGGCCGAGAACCAGGACGCCGTGATCGGCCAGCAGCTGGCCGAGAACTGGCCCGCCATCGTGGAGGCGGCCGCCAAGCCGTTCGGCGACGTGGACCAGATGATCCTGCTCAACGGCGCCCAGGGCCTGTCCGACGTGCTCGCCCAGGCCCTCAGCCAGGGCGTCACCGGGCTCCAGATGGCGCGCAACCTCCTGGCCGGCAGCAACCCGTCGTCCTCGGGCGGCAACGGCTCCGCCCCTACCATCGGGGCCGACGCCGCCAAGGAGGCCGTCGTCACGGCCTGAACCCACGGGAGCCGCTTCGATGTTCCACCTCGACCCGACTCCCATCCCGACGATCCGGCCGATCGGCGCCCGCTCCCGGGCCCGATCGGCCGTCGTCGCGTCCGGCCTCGCCTCGCTGCTCGTGCTGGCCGCCTGCTCGGGCAGCGGCCAGGCCGAGGGACCCACCGCCGCCACGTCCACCTCGAAGCCGCCCGGCACCACCACCACCGAGTCCCGGCGCACCACCACCACCGAGGGCGACGACGACGTCGTCGACGAGGAGCAGTGCGTGCCCACCGAGGTGGTGGCCGAGGTGGTGGGCCAGCCGGTGGAGCGCCAGCTCTCCTTCGGCGGCAGCGGCGGCGAGGTCAGCTACTCCTACGCCGGGTGCAGCTACGACGTGGCCGACGGCGACGGCTCCGTGGGCATCGGCCGGGTGAGCGGCGAGGAGCTCGACGGTCCGGAGCTCTACGACGCCCTCGAGGCCGACGCCGCTGCCTCCTCCGACGAGGACGGGTTCGAGCGGGTCGACGACCTCGGCGACGAGGCCTACCGCGACGGCCGGCGCCTGGTGGTGCTCCACGGCCCGCAGGTGCTCCTGCTCGCCTACACCCCCACCGGCGACACCGACGACCGCAACCCCGACGACGCGCTGCGCGTGGCCATGGCGGTGCTCGACCTCGACGCCTCGGCCGACCCCATCGACTGCGACCCGATCGGCGACGCGCTCGTCGACGAGTTCGGCAGCGTCGAATCGACCTCGGGCGGCGGCGGGTTCGACTCGGTGAACGACGCCACGCTCGAGTACCAGAGCTGCACGATCACCTTCGACGACGGCGGCGAGGCCGAGGTCGGGGTGGCCGATGCCGGACCGTTCGCCGACTGGGTGGCCGGCAAGCGCGACTCGATCTTCAACACCACCTTCGAGGCCACCTCGGTGGGCGAGCTGCGGGCGTTCGACAACGGCGACGAGCTGTTCGTCGACGACGGGGACCGCCCGCTGCGGGTGACCACCGACGAGCTCGGCCTCGCCGACGAGGCCGCCGCCGAGCTGCGGATCTCACTCGCCGAGGCGGCCCTCGGCGCCTGACCCGCCCACCAGGGCCAGGTAGACGGTTCGGACCGCGAGCGACTGGCGCACCTCGGCCACGACCTCGGTGAAGAACTCGGCGCGGTAGGTGGCGTCGGTGATCACGCAGATCGTGAAGTAGAAGCCCGACACCACGCCGAGGAAGCCGGCCACGTGCACGAGGGCGCGCGTGACCACCACGTCGTGCCCGAACCACGTCCACGAGGCGAGCTCGCCCGGGCCGATCGAGCCGCCGAGCCATGCGTCGACGACCTCGGGGCGGATGGCGATCAGGCCGAAGACGAAGAAGAACCCGGCCACGGTGACGGTGACCAGGAGCACCTGGACGGCCTGGCTGAACAACAGGACGAGCAGCACGTTTCCCTGCTGACGACGGCCGAGCGGCACCGGCTCCGCCGCGCCCGACGCCACCACCGCCGCCGCCACCGGGCCCACGGGCGTGCCGTCGCACGCATCCACGAGGGCGTCCGGGGTGAGCTCGGTGCGGAGCGAGGCCAGCTCGGCGGGGAGCCGCACCAGCAGGAACAGCAGGCCCACGAGGCCGAAGAAGGCCATCGTGATCCAGAACAGCACGCCGTCGAGCGCCGCCGACACCTGCCACACCTCGGTGTTCACGAACAGCGCCACCGAGAACAGCAGCAGCAGCGGGAGGGCGCGCCCGAACAGGTCGAGCACCGCCCCGATCTGCCGCACGGTCTGGCCGAGCGCCCAGCGCGTGAGCGGGACGAGCCCGTAGCTGGTGACGAGGTAGATCACGCCGAGCAGCGCGGCGTTGGCCGCCGCGGTGGCGACCGCCGATCCCGCCTGCGCCCCGAACAGCAGCGGCAGCAGGGGCGGCAGCAGCACGAACGCCGCCAGCTCCACCGGCCCGACGTGGTCGGGGCGGGCCAGGCCCGACCGCCCGCGCAACCGGTTGACCCCCGCCCACGCGCCCACCAGCACCGCCCCGCCGGCCACGACCGCCAAGGCGTTCTGCCACCAGCGCCACGCCAGGTTCGCCGCGCCCAGCACCTCGAGCAGCACCACGAGCGCGAGCACCGGAAGGGTGCGGGTGAAGACGTCGTGGCCGGCGCGGTAGCGATCGATGAAGTGCGGGATGCCGCGCCGCAGGAACCAGCGGTCGGTGGCGCGGATCAGCGCCTCGACGTCGGGCGGTGCGGGGAGGGCCACGGGCCGGACCGGAACGCCGTCCAGCGGGGCCGAGGGATCAGGGATCGACCACGAGGCCGTAGGTGCCGAAGCACATCTCGTCCTCGGTGCCCTCGGCGAACACGACGTACTTGGGCTCGCGGTTCGGGTCGACCCGGCGATCCCACGAGCACTCCATGAGCACCTCCTGGCCGGCCTTCACCCGCAGCGGCTTCGCCAGGCCGTAGTTCATCTGCCAGTCGAAGCTCCACTGGGGGATGTCGAGGAGGATCTGCTCGTGGTCGGTGCCCGGGTCCAACGTGAGCCGGAACGTCTTGCCGAGCGTGTGCATGTGCCCGAGCACGCCCACGATCTGGCCGTCCTGGGGCACCCGCGACACGCACGACGAGCGGGCCACGTTGCCGTCGAAGTCGGCGGTGAGCTCCTCGGGGGTGTGGCGGCACAGCGCGAGCAGCCCCGCCTCGTTGCCCGCGCCCGACGGCCCGTACTTCTCGACGTTGTCGGCGATCGATGCGGCGCGGTCGCACAGCGGCGCGTCGGCGTCCTCGGGGGCGCAGGGGATCTCCACCGGGCCGAGCGGGTTCACCACCCGCAGCTCTCGGTGCTTCGCCGACGGGGCGTCGAGCTGGAGCGCCAGGCCCGAGGAGTCGGGCGTGGGGGCATCGGCGTAGTGGTAGTGCAGCTGCATCACCAGCGCGTCGCCCTTGTGGAGCGTGACCCCGGAGCCCTCGGGGAAGATCACCGGCGACTGACCCGGTACCCAGCCGGCCACGAGGTTGTCCTGGCCGGCGAAGCCGACGTCGCGTCGCCGGGGCTGGCCGGGCACGCGATCGGGGCGGCGACCGGCGAGGCCGGGACCGCCGTAGCACTCCCACCCCGGTCGGCCGTCGGCGCCATCCAGCTTCTCGGCGCTGGCCGCCTGCTCGTCGCTGATGTGGAACACCTGCGCGTGGTGGAGCTCCTCCACCTGGTCGGCCAGGAACGTGTAGCCGGTGAGGATCGTGTCCTCGGTGACCTCGGGATCGAGCACGAAGCACCGGTAGTCGTTGGTGTTGGTGGCCACGCCGGTGTAGCTGGGGATCCGGAGGGACACGTCCTTGCGGGGCTGCTGGGCCGCCACCTCGGCGGTCATCTCGAGCTTGGTGGACGCGGGCACGTCGAGCGGACCGCCGGCATCGGCCCACGCCGCCAGCGCCTGGAGCTCCGACGGCGAGAGGCGGGGCACGTGGGCCAGCTCCACGCCCTTGTCCGACGCGGGCCACGGGGGCATGTAGCCGGTCTGGGTGACGGTCTTGATGCCGTCGGAGATCGCCTTGGCGTCGGCCGCGGTGTCGATGCGGACGTGCTTGCCCGCCATCTGCCCGGTGTTGTGGCAGTTGGCGCAGCTCTGCTCGAGGATCGGGGCGACCACGGTGCGGAACGAGGGGCTCTCGGCGCCCTTCGTGTCGACGCGCTCGGGGCCGGCCACCTCGGTGGCCACCTCAGCGCGGGACGGGTCGACGGCGGTGAGCTCGAGCGTGAGCGCCACGTCGTCCTCGGTGCGCACGAGGCCGGCGATCGAGATCGGACCGGCGTCGAAGCGGGACAGCTTGGCCGTGGTGGTGGCGGTGGCGGTGAGGCGACCGTCGGCGAAGGTGGCGTCGACATCGAAGGCGACCGGTGCGGTCGTGTCCTTGATGGCCACCGAGCCTTCGAGGGTGAACGAGTAGGAGCGACCCTCCTCGAGGGTGCCGTCGAGGCCCTTCACCTCGTCGAGGGAGAACGTGGCCAGCGGGTAGCGGTGGGACTCGAGGAAGTCCTGGCGGATGCGGGCGTCGCGGAGGTTGTTGTCGGAGTGGAACTGCTCGACGTTGGCCACGATGTCGCCCACCCGGCTGGCCGCGAGGTCGTCGCGGTTGAGGGCGATGTCGCCGGCGATGCCGTTGGTGACGCCGGTGGCGGTGCTGGTCTTCTTCCCCACGAAGGTCTCGTCGACCTCGTAGGTGAGCGACGACGCGGTGGGGTCGATGCGCAGCAGCAGCTCGCCGTCGCCGGCGCTCAGGTGGGGCGCCTCGGGGACCTCGTAGGTGACCGACGCGTAGCGGCGGGCGTCGACGACCGGCTTCACCTGGGTCCAGGCCACCACGCCGGCCGCCGCCAGGCCCACGCCCACGATGCCGAGCGAGAGCCACCGGAGCCGGTGCGACCGGGCCGGGGCGGGCTCGGGCGCGTCGACGACCGCGGGGGCGTCGTGG
The DNA here is from genome assembly GCA_019639095.1 of Actinomycetota bacterium. GTDB lineage: Bacteria > Actinomycetota > Acidimicrobiia > Acidimicrobiales > Iamiaceae > Aquihabitans. Next base: position 12,882 of record JAHBSN010000034.1, on the reverse strand, counting down.
TGGTCGGTCATGCGAGATCCCCTTCGGACGGCCGGGCCAGGCACCCGGTCGGTGCCCCCCAGCCTGCCACAGCTATTTGCACGGGGTGTGCGCGTAGTTGCTCGGGTCGTCGGGCGGGGCGGCGATCCGACGGTGGCCGCGGGCTCGCACCCGCGACCACCGCCGGCCGCATCGGATCAGCCCTGGGCCGAGACCGGCACGGGCTGCTCGGTCACGACCTCGGGACCGAACGGGCTGGCCCCGGCGTTGGTGACCGCCGCCAGGTTGATGTTGGCCCAGTCGTTGTAGTCGGACAGGACCGACTTCCCACCGTCCTGGTTGATGTCGACCGAGACCGCGGCGGCGTCGATCACCGAGTTGGCGTTCCAGTCGACGTCGACGCCGCTGCAGATGCCATCGGTCTCGATGAGGGCGTTCTCGTTGAGCGACGCCCGAGCGCCCACCGAGTAGCTGAGCAGGCCGTCGCCGGGCACGGTGCAGTTCGTGTCGATGCCCGGGAACTGGTACTGGTAGTTCATCACCGAGTTGTAGTTGGGCTTGTAGTTGGTGTCGACGTTGCCGCCGTGGCGCAGGCCGAGGTTGTGGCCGTTCTCGTGCACCACGGTGTTGGCCACGTTCTGGTCCGAGCCGTAGCAGTAGAGCGACACGATCATGTCGTTGCCGTTGATCTCGGCCTGGCCCGAGCTCGTGGAGGTGGTGTTGTACCGGTGCGGCATGAGCACGTAGTGGAAGATGCCGGCCCGGTTGGAGGCGAAGTTGGCGCTCTTGTAGGCGGTGAAGTCGGTGCCGCCCACCCCGCCGGCGATGACGCCGTCGGCGTCGGCGATCAGGTTGCCGCCGGTGAAGGCCCCGCCCTGCCCGTAGTCGGCGATGAGGCTGATGCCGGTGGTGCCGTCGGGGTTGGACACCGGCGCGGTGCTGTACGCCGTGGCCACCTTGGCGATCATCCCGGCGGTGGGCCGGTGGCTGTGCGCGGAGCAGGTGCCCGGCTCGGCGTTGTCGTCGAACCAGTCGAACTCCATGGCCAGGTTCTTCTTCACGGGGTTGGCCCCCATGGCCGGCAGGTCGAGGCCGGCGGTGGTGCCGAGGACCTCATCGCCGTCCTTGATGCCATCGCCGTCGGTGTCGGCCAGGTTCGGGTTGGACGCCGTGGCGCCGGCGTGCTGGTAGGTGCCGCCGTTGGTCTCGACCGCGTTCGGGAGGCGGTCGCCGTCGGTGTCTGTGGTGGGCACGCAGGACTTGGCGGTGCCGCTGCCGGACCCGGTGCTGGGCGGCGCGTAGGTGGCCGAGATGATGCCGGTGGCCTGGTCGCCGCTCCACTGGGCGGCGGAGTCGTAGGCGGTGACCGAGATGGTGGAGGTGGTGCCCTTGGGCAGGCCCACGACCACGCAGGAGCGGGTGGCGGCGCTCACCCGAGCGATCTCGCTGCCGTCCACGTCGATGCGGTACTCGGTGACCACCTTGTCGGTGTCGACGTCGATCGTGGGCCAGGTGATGGTGACCAGGGGGCCGAGGCCCGAGGTGGCCAGCGTGGACCCGGCCGGGAACGTGGGCTTGCAGGCGGCCAGCAGGACCGCCACCACGCCCATGGCCAGCGTGGTGCCGAGCAGCTTCGTTCGCGTCATCGTGTGGACCCCTCCCGCTCCGGCGGACGGGCCAGCCCCGTCCCGGAATCGGGGCATCCTGCCACGATGCGCGCGGTCTCGGCAACGATGCGCGCGCACGGGACCACTAATCGTAGGTGGCCTCCAGCCACCACCGACCGGCCTCCACCGCCAGCAGGTGGGCGGTGCCGCTGGCATCGAGCACCTGGAACCGGGCCCGGCGACGGTGGCGGGTGGGGTCCCACCAGTGCTCGTCGGCCGGCCACGGCCCGGCCCACCCCGTGATGGCCTCGGGCGCCCGGCCGGCGCGGGCCAGGCGCGCCGGTGCGGCGGTGACCTCGGCCCGGCCGGTGACCCCCACCGGGCGCCCACCGGCATCCACCACGTCGACCGGTTCGGGGTCCTCGAGCACCGTGGCCGGCGCCGGCGCCGGGATCTGCCCCGGCCACGGCTCGGCCACGCTCGTCGGCCGGGCCGCGGGGCGGGGCGAGGTGAGGTCGACCGTGGCCGCCGACACCCGCACCACGCGATCGGCCGGGCCCCGCCCGCCCCGCAGCTCCGGGACGGCCACGGCGTCGAGCCCGGCGGTGCCCTGGACCCGGGCCACGGCCCGCAGGATCCGCTCGTCCACCAGCGTCTCCCCGCCCCAGAACCCGAGCTGGCGACCCCGGGCCGCCACCACCTCCACCGGCACCAGGGTCAGGTGGGCGATGCCGGCGGTGGGGCGCAGGCCGGCCGAGCCGGTGAGCCAGCCGTCGAGCTGCCAGCGGACGCGGTCGGCCAGGGCGCCGGCGCCGAGCGCCCCCTCGTGGCGCCAGTGGCGGGCCAGGGTCTCGCCGTGCTCGGTCTCGGCCTCCACCAGCACGTGGGTGCAGGCCAGGCCGTCGGCGCCCAGGCGGGCGTGGAGGCGATCGGCCAGGGCCTTGGCCGCGAAGGCGGCGCGGTCCACGCGGTCGGCCGGGGGGTCGAGCTCCAGGGACACGGCCAGCTCGGGGGCCGGACGGCGGGCGTCGAGGGGGCGCGGGTCGAGCCCCGACGCCAGGCGGTGCGCGGTGGCCCCCGGTGTCCCGAACCGGGCCAGCACGTCCGCAGCCGGCAGCTCGGCCACGCGGCCGAGGGTGCGCAGCCCGAGCCGACGCCACACGTCGACCAGGTCGGGCTCGTCGAGGACATCGAGCAGCACGTCGACCGGGTGGGGAGCGAGGAACGACGGCGTGGCCCCGGGAGGCACCACCAGCACGGGCTCCTGCGCCCCGGCGCCGCTGCCCGTGCCCGCCGGGTGGGCGGCCTCGACCCGGTGGTGGACCCGATGGGCGGCCAGCAGGGCGGCGAAGGCACCGTCGGCCACCCCGACGCAGACCTCGACGCCCCCGCCCGCCGCCCCCACCGCCATCTGGGCGGTGCGCTCGGCCACCGCCCGGTCGCCCCCGAAGTAGCGCGAGGGACCGCGGGTGGCGATGGCCAGGGTGCCGGGCCGGGTGACCTCCACCCGGGGGGCCACGGCGTCGAGCGACGACGCCACGGGCTCGAAGGCGCGGGCGTCGCGACCGGGGTCGTGGTCCACCACCAGCACGTGCGGGCAGCGCCGCTGCGACTCCCGGCGCCGCAGCCCCACCGAGATGCCTGCCGCCCGGGCGGCCGCCGAGGCCGCCACCACCCGGTTGGCCCGCACCACGATGGCGGGCTCGTGGGCGACCCCGGCCGCCACCACCGACCAGTGGGGGCAGTGCAGGACCAGGGTGCGGGTGGCCTCGACGGCGCTCACCCGACCTCCCGCAGCACGGGCGACCCGGATCGGTCGGGGTGGGAGGCGAGGCGGGGACTCGGGTGCGGGTGCGGGGAGGTGCGGGCCGGCTCCTCCACGGGCGCGAGCCCGCCATCGGGGCCCGGGAGCCACAGGAGGGCCCGACGGGGCCGGTCGGCGCCGCGACGCCCGGAGACGGCCACCTCCACCTGACGGCCTCGCAGGCGACCGTGGCCCTGGCCCAGCCCCACCCAGGTGGCCGTGGTGCCGGCCACCACGAGGTCGGGCGCCTGGGCCCAGGCGCCGAGGTGGCCGCCCACCTGGAGCAGCACCGACCCGCGGTCACGGGCGCGGGCGGTGAGGCGGCGCTGGACCGACACGCCCACCGGGCGCGCCGGTCGAACCAGCACCACGTCGACCGCGTCGAGCAGCGCCGCCACCGTGGCCGGCCAGGCGTCGGGCGCCGGCTCGGCCACCAGCAGCACCCGCTCGAGGTCCACCCCCAGCTCGGCCGCGGCCACCAGCCCGAGCCGGTGCAGCCCGACCACCGCCGCCCACGAGCCGGCCCGGGTGGTGGGGCCGGCCAGGGCCAGGGCCAGCGTGGAGGCGACGGTGCCGGTGGTGGCCACGGTGCTCCCCCGCTGCAGCCCCCGGTGCGGGAGGAGGTCGGCCAGCGGCGGCGGCACGGCCAGGGTGCGCTCGCCGGCCCCGGCCAGGGGTCGGACGCGATCGCCCAGCAGGCGCAGGGCGGCGAGGTCGGGGACGGGGACCGGAGCAGCGACGGGCACCGCCCCAGTATCGAACACCTGTTCGATCCCAGCAACCGCCCACCCCACCCCCGAATGTGCGGTACCCAGCCTGCAGGATTGCCGATCTCGCGCGTGAAGTTCAGCGGCTCACCGGCCACCTCACCCGAACACCACGCGCGGAACCCGCAGGAACGTCGCTCTCAGACCGCACGTTCGCTCGGGAGGTCCAGAGGAACTTCACGCGCGAAACCGACGCGAATGCGGCTTGGGTACCGCACATTCGCCTGGGGGTGGGGTCAGGAGGCGTCGGGGGAGAGGGCGCGGAGGTAGGCGACGAGGTCGGCGAGCTGGTCGTCGGTGAGGTCGGAGTAGGCCGTGGGCATGATCGGGGCGAAGCCGGCCACCACCTCGGCCTTGGGATCGACGATCGCCCGCTTCAGGTAGTCGTCGTCGGCCGTGACGGTCTCCCCGGAGGCCAGCTCGACCTCGGAACCGGCGAGGCCCTTCCAGGTGGGCCCGGTGGAGCGGCGGCCGCTCTCGGTGTGGCAGCTCAGGCAGCCGCGGTCCTTGGCGAGGGCCTGACCCGCCTTGGCCGCCTCGGTGGTCATCTCGGGGACGGCGTTCTCGTCGCTGCCGCCGCAGGCCGCCAACCCGCCGAAGGTGGCCACGGCGGCGAGCAGCGTGGCCGCCACCAGTCGGCGGGGCCGGGCGCTCACGCCGGCTCCCCGACCTCGGCCGGCGCCTCGGCGGCGGCCTCGCCCTCGGGAGCATCGGGGTAGAAGCGGTAGAGGTTCTCGACGATGGCCTTGATGCCGTCGGGGCCGTGGCCCTTCTGGAGGTCGACGGTGACCACGTTGGCGTTGACGTGCACCGCGGCCACGCCCCCGCGGGCGAGGATGCGCCGGGCCAGCTCGTCGGGCGGACGCTCGCCCCAGATCTCGTCGCCCTCGTGGTAGTGCTCGTGGCCCATGCCGGTGAGAGCCCGGTTGGTCTCGAAGCGGACCACGCCGGGGTTGGACGACGGCTTCTCGTTGACGACGATCGACTGGCCCATGCCGGCGATCGTAGTGACCCTCTGCGCGCCCCTCCCACCCGGCCACGGCCCATCCCCCTCCCCCGGTCCCGGCGTCGGTACCGTCGCCGCGATGGACGAGCCCCGGCGCAGCGTCGACGTCCGCCACGTGGCCCTCACCACCCTGGTGGTGGTGACCGTGGCCCTGGGCTGCTACGGCACCGTGCTGGCCGTCGGTCGCCTGTGGCGGGTGGTCACCTACCTGCTGGTAGCGCTGTTCTTCGCCGTGATCCTCACCCCGGTGGTCGACTTCCTCCAGCAGCGTGCCCACCTGCGCCGCGGGATCGCCACGGCCATGGTGGTGGTGGTGGGTCTGGCGCTGTTCTCCGGGCTCGTCTACGCGTTCGTGAAGCCGCTGGTGGACCAGGGCACCAAGTTCTCCGAGAGCGTCCCGGACATGGTCGACGACGCGCAGGCTGGCAAGGGTCCGGTGGGCCGTCTGTTCAAGAAGTACAAGGTCGAGAAGTGGGTCGAGGAGAACCGCGAGACCATCGACAAGCAGGCCCGCGCCGCCGGCACCAAGGGGCTCGACGTGCTGCGCCAGGTCTTCTCCGGGATCGTGGCCGCCCTCACCGTGCTGGTGCTCACCGTCCTCATGGTGCTGCGCGGCCCCGAGCTCAGCGAGACGGCGCTGGCCGTGCTGCCCGAGGGGCGCCGGGAGCGGGTGAGACGGGTGGCGGCCGACGCCGCGACCGCGGTGTCGGGCTACATGTTCGGCAACCTCGTCATCAGCATCATCGCCGGCATCGCCGCCTACGCGTTCCTGCTCATCGTCGGGGTCCCCTATGCCGAGGTGCTCGCCCTCTGGGTGGCCTTCGCCGACCTCATCCCCCTGGTGGGCGCCACGCTCGGCGCCGTCCCCACGATCGCGGTGGCGTTCCTGCACGGGGTGCCGGCCGGCATCGCCGCCCTGGTCTTCTTCATCCTCTACCAGCAGTTCGAGAACAACGTCCTGCAGGTGACGGTGATGGCCCGCACCGTCAACCTCAACCCGCTCGGCGTGCTCGTGTCGGTCATGGTCGGGGTGGAGCTGTTCGGCCTGCTCGGCGCCCTGCTCGCCATCCCGGCGGCCGGCGTGATCCAGGTGGTGGTCCGGGACCTGTGGGACGAGCAGCAGGGCCGCCGCAAGCCCGAGCCCTCCATCGGGGCGTCGGAGACGCCGCTCAGCCAGACCTGAGCCCGGCCCGGTAGACAGGGCCCCACCCGAGCCGCCCCGGAGGACCCATGGCCGTCACCGAGACCTACGAGCTGGCCGGCCACATCGTCGACTCGCTGCTGCTGGCGAAGGTCCTCGACCAGGTGCTCGAGGCCGGGGCCGACTACCGGCTGGACCAGATCGACATCGGCCGCACGCCCACCGACACCAGCCGGGTGGTGATCGAGATCACCGCGGACGACGAGGTGCACCTCGACCGGTTGGCCGAGCAGCTGCAGGTCCACGGGGTCAACCCGCTCGCCCCGGGCGATGCCGTGACCCAGGAGGCCACGCTCGACGGCGTGCTCCCAGCCGGGTTCCACAGCACCACCAACCTGGCCACCGAGGTGCGCCTCGACGGCCGCTGGGTGCCGGTCGAGAACCCGGAGATGGACTGCGGGCTGGTGGTGGTCGAGCCGCCCGAGCCCGGCGGTGCTCCCGTGGTGCGCACGCTCCCCATGCACCGGGTGCGGGCCGGCGACCGGATCGTGGTCGGGGTCCACGGGGTGCGGGTGGTGGCTCCCCGACCCACCGCCACCGACGCCTCGTTCGGGTTCATGGACTCCGACGTCTCGTCGGAGAAGCCCAAGGGCCTCCAGCTGGCGTCGCTGGCCGATCGGCTCCGCCTGGCGCGCGAGCGCGGCGAGCGCACGCTGGTGGTGTGCGGCCCGGCGGTGATCCACACCGGCGGCGGCCCCGAGGTGGCTCGCCTGGTGCGAGGCGGGTGGGTCGACGTGCTGTTCGCCGGCAACGGGTTCGCCACCCACGACCTCGAGTCCAACGTGATGGGCACGTCGCTCGGCGTGTCGGTCACGTCGGGGGCCGGCACCGAGGGCGGCCACTCCAACCACCTCCGGGTCATCAACGAGGTCCGGCGCCACGGCTCGATCGCCGCCGCGGTCGAGGCCGGCTACGTCACCGGCGGCGTGATGTACGAGCTCACCCGCGCCGGCGTGCCGTTCGTGCTCGGCGGCTCCATCCGCGACGACGGCCCGCTGCCCGACACGATGGCCGACGTGGTGGCCGCCGCCGACCGCATGCGCGAGCTCACCGCCGGCGTGGGCGTGGCGCTCATGCTCGCCACCACCCTGCACGCCATCGCCACCGGCAACGTGCTCCCCGGGGCGGTCGACACCTGGTGCATCGACATCAACCAGGCCGTGGTCACCAAGCTCGCCGATCGGGGGAGCCACCAGGCGCGTGGCATCGTCACCGACGTCGGCCCGTTCCTCCGCCACCTCGCCGACGCCCTCGGAGCCTGAGGTGGCCGAGCTCGACTGGGGTCGCACCTACCTCATGTGCCCGCCGGAGCACTTCGGCGTGCTGTACGAGATCAACCCCTGGATGGATGCCGAGGTGGCGGTCGATCCCGACCGGGCTCGCGAGCAGTGGGAGGGGCTGCGGTCGACCTTGGAGGCGGCGGGCGCCACCGTGGAGGTGGTGCGCCAGACGCCCGAGGTGCCCGACATGGTGTTCACGGCCAACGGCGGGATCGTGAACGTGGCCGCCGACGGCGGTCCGCGCTTCGTGCCGAGCCACTTCTGGCACCCCGAGCGGCAGGGCGAGACCGAGCAGTTCGCCACCTGGTTCGCCGAGCGGGGCTGGGCGGTGGACCGGCTCGACCACGAGCTGCGCCACGAGGGCGCCGGCGACGCCCTCCCCTTCGGCGGCGTGCTCCTGTCGGGCTACCGCTTCCGCTCCGACCGCGCCGCCGCCACCCAGCTGGCCGAGCTCACCGGCGCCCCGGTGCGCTCGATCGAGCTGGTCGACGAGCGGCTGTACCACGTCGACATCACCTTCTGCCCCCTCTCGGACCGCCACGCGCTCGCCGCGCCGATGGGGTGGGACGCCTACGGCCGCCGGGTGGTGGAGGCGCTGGTGCCCGAGCCGCTCTGGCTCACCGACGACGAGGCGCTCAGCTTCTGCGCCAACTCGGTGGTGGTGGGCACCACCGTGGTGATGCCCACCACGCCGGTGCGGGTGGGCCGCCAGCTCGAGGCGTGGGGGTTCGACGTGGTCACCTGCGACGTCGGCGAGTTCCTGAAGGCGGGCGGCGGCTGCCGCTGCCTCACCCTGGCGCTCGACGTGCCCCTCGGGCCCGGCCCACGGGCGCCGTCGCCCACCTGAGCCCGGCCCCGGCCGGACCCGGCGCGCTCAGGGCTCCACGGCGGCGTCGTCGCACGCGGCGGGCGCGGTGACCGGGTTGCAGCGGGCCGGGAGGAAGCCGGGCAGCTCGGCCACGTAGTCGGTGCCGTACTGCTCCCGCGCCCCGTCCGGCCCGGGGTGATCGGTGCTGATCCAGTGGGCGCCGCTGGCGAGGGCGGCCTCGAGCCGGGTGGTGTCGCCGGTGCGGCCCTCCTGCTCGGGCTCGTCGGCGCGGGTCCGCACGAGGTACCCCTCGCGCACGAGCTCGGCGATGCGCGCGCCATCGGCGACGGGATCGTCGAGCCCGACGTAGGACGCGTCGGGCTGGCCGGGCTCGGCGTTGGTGAACAGGATCCGGCCGGCCAGGCCCTCGTGCCCGCTGAGGTAGATGGAGCGGTACGGCTCGGGGTTGATCATGAGGAACAGCACCTTGCCGCGGCTCTCGCCGAGCGTGGGCCACTCGCCCGCCAGCACCGCCTCCTCGAGGGTGGCGTGATCGCCCCGCACGTCGTCGGGGGTGATGGTGCGGTCCGCCGGGAACACCGAGGCGATCTCGGCATCGAGGCCGTCCATGGCCTCGGTGGTCCACTTCTCGGGCACGGCCTGGTCGGGCACGGGGAAGATCAGCGGCCCGTCCTTGAACTGGATGTTGATCGCGATCGGCACGTGCCCCGGGTTGGCGTCGGACCAGTCCCGGACCTCGGTGAGGCAGGCCACGAGGGTGGGGCAGACCGAGTGGTAGTCGACGTCCTGCTCGTGGAGCACCTTCGTGCCGGGCTCGGCCATCTCGGGCACGTCGTCGAGGTAGGGCCTGAGGCCGGCCTGGCGGCGCAGGGCCGGGTCGGCGTAGAGCCCGCCCTTCGAGTCGGCGAACACGTCGAGCTCGATCTGGCGGATCCGCTCCTCGCCCAGCTGCTCGGCGAGCGGACGGTGGGTGTAGCGCCGCTTGGTCGCCTGCTGCTCGTCGAGGGCGGCGAGCAGCTCGTGCTCCGCGTCGGGGGCGGCCACGTGGAAGCTGTTGTGCGTGCCGATGACCTGGATCTGGTTGAGGCGCAGGTCGTCGTCGGGCGCCAGGGTCGTGGTGGTGGTGGTGGCCGGTGCCGCGGTGGTGGACGGCGCGGCGTCGTCGGACCCCGAGCCGCCGCACGCCGCCAGGGCGGCCAGCGCGCCCAGCAGGGCCACGCCCGTGGCCGCAGCGCGTCGTCGAGCTCGCATCGGCGTCACCTCACCCCCGGGACCGGCGCCCCGCCGGATGGGGTCAACCTACGACGGCGGGCGGGGCCGGCGCCGCCTCATCGGCAGCGGGTGCGCCGGCGGTGCCGACCGATCGCAGGGCGAGGGCGGCCGACAGCACCGAGACCAGGGCGAGCACGGCGTGCACGACCTTGAACGGCCCGGGGTGGTCGGCCAGGAGGATCATGGGCGTGCGGACCGCCCAGTAGAGGACGGTGCCGCCGGCGAAGACCCGCACGAGGCGCACGAAGCCGGCCGAGCGCCGATCGACGCCGCGCAGCATGAGGAGCCCCACGGCCAGGGCGGCCAGCACGAACAGCGTGATCGGGGTGGACCACACCAGCTTCTCGGCCACGGTGTCGTCGGGGTTGGTCCACGCGAGCCAGATGCGGTTGCCCCAGATGAAGAGCGTGAGCGCGGCGAAGCCCGACACCGGGTACGGACGGAGGCGATCCATCCCTCGACGGTACCGGCGCGGGTGGACCGAGCTGCAGTCGGCCATGGGCCCGCACCCCGGTCGGAGCGCCTCGTCGACGTGCGACCGATCGGCCGCACCGCTACCTTGACCGAACAGTCAAGTTCCGACCCGAGGATGCACGGCACCATGACCGAGACCACGCTCGACGACTTCCGCGCCGAGGCCACCGCCTTCCTCGAGGCCAACGCCGAGCTGCGCCCGGCCGCCACCCGGTTCGTGTGGGGCGAGGGCGACGACGACGTGGCCCTCTTCGAGGAGATCGCTCCCGACGAGGAGGCCCGCCAGCTCGCCGCGGCCAAAGCCTGGCTGAAGACCCGCGCCGAGGCCGGCCTGCACTGGATCGCCGGCCCCACCGAGCTCGGTGGCCGGGGGCTGTCCCGGGCCCACGACCAGCTCTACCGCTCGCTCGAGAGCCGCTACGCCATCCCACCGCAGGGCTTCTTCGGCATCGGCTTCGGCATGGTGGCCCCCACGATCCTGGCCCACGGCACGCCCGAGACCCACGCCTACCTGGACCGCATGTTCTCGGGCGACCTGGTGGGCTGCCAGCTCTTCTCCGAGCCGGGTGCCGGCTCGGACCTCGCGGGGCTGCAGACCAAGGCCGAGCGCGACGGCGACGAGTGGATCATCACCGGCCAGAAGGTCTGGACCTCCGGCGCCCACTACTCCGACATCGGTGAGATCATCTGCCGCACCGACCCCGACCTGCCCAAGCACAAGGGCCTCACCGGGTTCGTGGTGGACATGCACGCGCCCGGCGTCACCGTGCGCCCGCTGCGCCAGATGACCGGCGGCGCCGCGTTCAACGAGGTGTTCTTCGACGAGGTACGCGTGCCCGACCACCACCGCCTGGGCGACGTGAACCAGGGCTGGACCGTGGCCCTCACCACGCTCATGAACGAGCGGGCCTCGATCGGCGGCGGCGGGGGCGGCGGGGGCATGGGCCTCGCCAGCGCCACCCGCCTCATCGAGATGATGCGGCACTTCGGCGTGGCCGACCACCCGGTGCTGCGCGACGAGCTGGCCAAGCTCTACACCGGCTACCAGGTGGCGAAGTACACCAACATGCGGGCGGCGGCCAACCTCAAGGCGGGCGGGGTGCCCGGGCCCGAGCTGTCGATCGGCAAGCTCACGCTCACCGCCAACCTCACCGCCACGGCCGAGTTCGTGGCCAAGGTGCTCGGCCCGCGCGTGCAGGCCGACACCGGCGAATGGGGCACCTGGGCGTGGGCCACGTTCATCTGCGGCACGCCGGGCATGCGCATCGCCGGCGGTTCCGACGAGACGCTCCGGAACATCATCGGCGAGCGCGTCCTCGGCCTCCCCAAGGAGCCGGGCATCGACTCCAAGAGCCCGTTCAAGGACATCCTGAAGGGCTAGTGGGAGGGCCTAGGAGCGTTCCGAGCCGGCCTCCACGCCGAGATCGGCAGGGTCGCCCACCACCGCCGGCGAGCCCGGGAGCGCCCGGCCGACCCAGCGGCAGCCCCGCAGCAGCACCGGCCAGAACCCGATCCGGGCGAGCGGCTCGTTGGTGATGCCCGACGTGATGCAGTAGTGGGTGTCGAAGGGTGCCGTGTGGTGCACCTGGTGGTGCTCGGGCGACAGGATCAGCCCGCGCCGCTGGAGCGCGCGCACCGCACCGGGCACCTCGGGCATGTGCGCCCACTTGTGGATCTGGTTGGTCATGATCACCACGAGGGAGAGGGCGAGGACGAACGTGGCCACGTAGGGATGGCGGGCGACGTCGAGCCACAGGACCGTGGGCACCACCACCGGCAGGCAGGCGAGGAAGTTGTCGGCGTTGACCCGGACGAAGTCGCCCCGGGTCATGTCCATCGGGTCCACGTGGTGCTCGCGGAACGACCGGATGAACTTCTGGCCCACCACGGGCGTGTCCACCGAGCCGAGGTTGTCGCAGAGGGCGTGCACCAGCCCCGAGGCGAGGTCGGCGGCCACGAAGCCGGCGAACGCCGCCACCGCCACCGCCAGCGCCGTGCCCAGGCCGGCGCGGGCCCACAGCTCGACGCCCACCCGACGGGCGAGCACCGACGCGGCCCCCACGTAGACGGCCATGGCCACGAGCTCGATGACGCGGTGGCTCGTCGGGTACGAGTAGCGACCGAGCGCTCGCTTCGGGGGGAGGTCCACGGTCGGCGCCACCGCCCCAGGCTAGGGACCGGGCCGGAGGTTCAGTCGAACAGCGAGGGCGGGGCGTCGGGATCGGGGCGCAGGTAGCGCCGGGCGCCGGTCCACGGGATGTCGTCCATGAACGCCCAGCTGCGGCGGTGGATGGCCGAGGGCCCGAGGCCGCGCAGGGCCTGCTGGTGCCGAGGGCAGGGGTAGCCCTTGTTCCAGGCGAAGTCGTAGGCCGGGAAGTGCTCGTCCTCCAGCCGCATCATGCGGTCGCGGGTGACCTTGGCCAGGATCGAGGCGGCCGAGATCGACAGGCAGGTGGCGTCGCCCTTCACGATCATCCGGGTGATCCCGCCGCCCACGAAGTCCCACCTCCCGTCGATCAGCACGCGGTCGGGCGTCAGGCCGAGGCCCTCGAGCGCCCGGCGGGCCGCCAGGCGCTGGGCCTCGGACATGCCGAGCTCGTCGCACTCCTGGGCCGAGGCGTGCCCCACCGACCACGCCCGGCACCACTCGGCGATGCGATCGA
>JAHBSN010000339.1 GCA_019639095.1 Actinomycetota bacterium | reverse complement strand
ACCGATCGGCGCGGCCGGGCCGAGGGATCGGAGACGTAGGTGTCGATCGTGCCCTCGGCGTCGTCTGCCTCCGAGGGGGCCGTGGTGGTCAGCGAGCCGTCGGCGCCGAAGTACCAGCGCGTGGCCTGCGTCCCGGGCACGGGATAGGCGCCGAACGAGGCGCTGAACGCCGGCTTGGGCAGCCCCGGGTCGACGCCCACGGTGCCGGCGCCGTTCTCGAAGAGCACCTTCACCTGCGGCTCGGCCTGGTAGGCGGCCAGGGCCTGGGCGTAGGTCTGGCCGGTGAAGCGATCGGCCGGGAAGCCGAGGGAGGTGAGCGGGTCCTTCGACCCGACCACCTGCTGGGCGATCACCGAGTGGATCAGCGAGAGGATGCCCGCCTGGGGCGTCTCGCGCTTCACGTACAGGTCGAGGAACTCGTCCCAGCCGGCGATCACCTCGGGCACCGCGAAGATCTCCGCGTGGCCGCCGTTGGTCAGCAGGAACCGCTTCTGGCTGGTGCCGGTGAAGTTGGCGAGCATGGTCGGCACGTGGCCGCCCACCTGCTCGTCGTGCCAGGTGGCCACCAGGAACGTGGGCACCTGGATCCGGTCCACGAAGGTGCCCGGGGCGAAGGAGTCCCCCAGCCCGAACTCCTCGGGGAAGTACGGCTTGGAGTCGATGAGCGCCGCCAGGTCGACGTTCTGCTCTCGCATCCGCTGGTTGTAGTCGCAGATCACGTCGCCCTCTCGGATGCGACGCTTGGCCCACCCGGCGGCCGCCGGCTGGGCGTCCTCGTAGCGGCCGTTGATCCAGCTCTGGGCGAAGCCGTCGTTGAGGATGCCCGACGGCCGCAGCAGGTTGCGGAAGCCGTCGTCGTAGGTGCCGCCGACCGCGATGGCCGCCAGGCTCGGCGGGCGGGTGGAGGCGGCGTAGAGGGCGGCGTTGCCCGGGTAGGACAGGCCGACGAGGCCGACCTTGTGGTCCTTCACCCACGGCTGGGCGGCGATGGCCTCCACGGCGTCGTAGCCGTCGGTGGCCACCGGGTCCTCCCACAGCTGGAACGAGCCGCCCGAGCAGCCCGAGCCACGCAGGTTCACGCCGACCGTGGCGTAGCCGAGGAGGCTGGCGATCCGGGTGGAGGCGGTGGTGCCACCCCACTCGTAGGGGTTCGCCGGGTCGTAGCCGGAGTACTCCACGAGGGTGGGGTACGGGCCGTTCTCGGGCGGTCCGGGCAGGCGCACCATGTAGGAGAGCAGCGTGCCGTCTCGCGTCTTGAGGTAGCCGAAGCCGTCACCGATGGTCTGGCTCGTGTACAGCGACGTCGGGGGTCGGTCCAGAAGCCCGGTCACGGTGACCGGCGCCGACTTGATCCCCTGCACCCCGCCGGTGCCGTCGGCTCGCTTCACCACGTAGCCCGAGCCCGGGTCGACGTAGCGCAGCACGAGGTTGCCCCACGAGTCGGTGGTGCGGACGTTGGCGGTGGTCGGGTCGCCGGTGTCGGAGATGGTCACCAGAGGGACCAACCGCCCACGGGAGTCGTACAGCGAGACCGGCGTGTTCGGCTCGGTGTTGACGATGATCTGGCCGGTGCCGCCGGTGGCGGTGATGTTCTTCAGGGGGTCGCAGGCCGTGGCCCCCACGGTCACGGCGACGCAGAGCACCACCACGATGGCCAGACGCTTCACAGCTTCCCCCACGGTCACGAAGACGGTTTCGGACAACTGTCGCGGCCCCGACCGGGTCGGGGCCAATCACCCCTCCGACGGGGGTGTTGGGCGCTACCGCCCGGCGAGCTGGGCGACCACGGGCGCCATCGCCTCCAGCGCGTCGCTCTGCACGACGATGTAGGAGGCGTCCCACCGCTCGCGTCGGGCCTGGATCACGTCGACGATCTCCTCGGTGGTCCCGATCAGGGCGTGGGGGAACTCGAGCAGCTCGGCCGGGGTGAGGCCGAAGAGCGGCGCCAGGTTCCCCGCGAGCTCGGCCCGGTCGTCGGTGAGGAAGCAGCCGAGGGACAGCAGGTTGATCTCGACGTCGTCGTAGCGGTCGCCAGCCGCCGCCTTCACCCAGCCGAGCTTCTCGTCGGTCTGCTCGGCGGTGCCGGTGCGAGCGGCATCGGCGTCGGCCGCCCCGTTCGGCATGGTCGGGTTGATGCCCACGATGTCGGCCTCTCGCCCGGCGATCGTGAGCATCCGCTTGAGCCCGCCGCCCACCAGGATCGGCGGCCGCGCCTGCACCGGCTTCGGGAGGCCGTTCAACCCCCGGATGGTGTAGTGCTCGCCCTCGAAGTCGACCGGGTCGGGCCCGAGCAGGCCCTTGATGATCGTGAGGCCCTCCTCGAACCGGTCGACGCGGACCTTGCCGGCGTCGTAGGACATGCCGGCCTGCTCGTAGTCGGTCAGCATCCAGCCGGCGCCGAGGCCGACCTCCACCCGTCCGCCCGACAGCCGATCGATCGTGGCCAGCTCCTTGGCCAGCACCACCGGGTGCTTGTAGTCGTTGTCGAAGACGAGGCAGCCGACCTTGAGCGTGGTGGTGGCCGCGGCGGCCGCCATCATCGCCGGCACCGGCGCCAGCTGGTCCCCGAAGTGGTCGGGCAGGAGCAGCGAGTCGAACCCGAGGTCCTCCACCTTCCGGGCCACCTCGGCCCACTCCTCTCCCGACGCCGCGGAGTGGAGCTGGATGCCGAACCGGAACGGACGAGGATGAGCCATGCCCGGACGATAGAGCCGTCGCGGTTGCGAAGGCGTGTGCGCTCGTGCCGCTCCGGGCGGCGCTGCTACACGGACCTCGGGGCGCGGGGTCGCTTGTCGCTGCGAGGCGGGCGGGCGGACGCGAGGAGGCCCGCCCTCGCGGGCGGGCCTCCGTCGACCGAATCGGTTTCGAGCGGCCGCTACTCGATGCGGCGGCCGGAGATGGCCCGGCCGATCACGAGCTGCTGGATCTGCTCGGTGCCCTCGAAGATGTCGAAGATCTTGGCGTCGCGGTGCATGCGCTCCACCGGGTACTCGCGGGTGTAGCCGTAGCCGCCCAGGATCTGGATGGCGCGCTCGGTGACCCACACGGCGACGCGGCCGGCCTTGAGCTTGGACTGCGAGCCCTCGGCGTTCACGTACTTGCCGTTGCTGGCGAGCCAGGCGGCGCGGTGCACGAGGAGCCGGGCGGCGTCGATCTCGGTGATCATGTCGGCGAGCATGAACGCGATCGACTGGTTCATGATGATCGGCTTGCCGAACGCCATGCGCTCGCCGGCGTACTCGAGGGCGTACTCGTAGGCGGCGCGGGCCACGCCGATGGCCTGGGCGCCCACGGCCGGGCGGGTGGCCTCGAAGGTGGCCATGGCCGGCTGCTTGCCCGAGCTCTCGGTCTTCGGCTTGGTCAGGGCCTCACGGGCCTTGGCGAGCTTCTCGTCGAGCTTGTCCTTGCCGCCGAGCAGGCACGAGCCGGGGATCTTGACGTCGTCGAGCACGACCTCGGCGGTGTGGGAGGCGCGGATGCCGTGCTTCTTGTACTTCTGGCCCTGCGAGAGGCCGGGGGTGTTCGGCGGGATGATGAAGCTGGCCTGGCCCCGGCCCTTGAGCTCGGGGTCGACGGCGGCCACCACCACGTGGACATCCGCGATGCCGCCGTTGGTGATCCACGCCTTGGTGCCGTTGAGGGTCCACTCGTCCTTGGCCTCGTCGTACACCGCCCGGGTGCGCAGCGAGCTCACGTCGGAGCCGGCGTCGGGCTCGGACACGCAGAAGGCGCCGAGCTGGACCTTGTCGGGCGTGCCGTAGCACTGGGGCACCCACTCCATCATCTGCTCGGGGGTGCCGTTGCCGGCGATGCCGGCGGCGGCGAGGCCCGAGCCCATGATCGACAGGCCGATGCCCGCGTCGCCCCAGAACAGCT
>JAHBSN010000338.1 GCA_019639095.1 Actinomycetota bacterium | reverse complement strand
TGGCCACCACGGCGTCGAGGTCGGCGTCGTCGAACACCACCACGGGCGCCTTGCCGCCGAGCTCGAGGTGCACGCGCTTGAGGGTGTCGGCGGCGTTGCGCGCGATCAGCTTCCCCGTGCCGACGTCGCCGGTGAGCGACACCATCGCCACGTCGGGGTGGCGCACGATGGCGTCGCCCACGGTCTCGCCCTGGCCGAGCACCACGTTGAAGACGCCGGGCGGGAAGATGTCCGCGGCCAGCTCGGCCAGCCGGATGGCGGTGAGCGGCGTGAGCTCCGAGGGCTTCAGCACGAACGTGTTGCCCGCCGCCAGCGCCGGACCGAACTTCCACGTGGCCATGTTGAGCGGGTAGTTCCACGGGGCGATCCCGGCCACCACGCCCAGCGGCTCCCGTCGGAGCATCGACGTGTGGTCGGCCAGGTACTCGCCGGCGGCGGCGCCGTCGAGGCAGCGGGCGGCCCCGGCGAAGAACCGGAGGTTGTCGACGGTGAGGTCGAACTCGAAGTCGACGATCGACGCCGGCTTGCCGACGTTGCGCATCTCCAGCCGCTTCAGCTCGTCGAGGTCGGCCTCCACCGCATCGGCGAGTGCGAGCAGGCGCTCCATCCGCTCCCGGGGGGTGGTGCGCCCCCAGGTGTCGAACGCCCCGGCGGCGGCCCGGACGGCATCGTCGACGTCGGCCGCCGAGCCCGACGCAACCTGGCGCAGCGCCGCGCCGGTGCTCGGGTCCACCACCTCGTCGGTGGCGCCGTCGGCGGCCGGCCGCCACCGACCCCCGATGTAGTGCTGGCCGTCGTCCATGGTGCTCCTCCGGTCGGTGGCGGCGCGTGCAGGCCGATCATGGGCGGACGCTGCGCCGGTGGCAAGGGATTCGCTCGCGACACGCGGTGGAAACAACGGATTCTCTTGCCCCTCGCCCGCATCCGTGCGAACGTGACGGCCGCCACGGGCCTCGGCCCGCCGGCGACTCGAGCTGCCGACCTGGACAGGATGCCGATGTCGACCTCCGCTGCCGTCGAAGCGACCCCGCCCGCCCAGGGCTCGGGCCGGCCGGTGATCGAGATCGACCACGTCTCGAAGGTGTTCGGCGACTTCGTGGCGGTGAAGGAGGCCCACTTCTCCATCGCGGAGGGCGAGTTCTTCTCGATGCTCGGGCCGTCGGGGTGCGGCAAGACCACCACGCTGCGCATGATCGCCGGCTTCGACACGCCCACCACCGGGGCCATCCGCCTCGAGGGCCAGGACGTCTCCCGGGTGCCGCCGAACAAGCGCAACGTCAACACGGTCTTCCAGCAGTACGCCCTGTTCCCGCACATGAGCGTGTGGGACAACGTCGCCTACGGCCCGCGCGCCAAGAAGGTGCCGAAGGACGAGGTCGCCAAGCGGGTGGACGAGCTGCTCGCCGTGGTCCGCCTCTCCGACTTCGCCAAGCGCCGCCCGGCGCAGCTCTCGGGCGGCCAGCAGCAGCGGGTGGCCCTCGCCCGCGCCCTCGTCAACTACCCGAAGGCGCTCCTGCTCGACGAACCCCTGGGCGCCCTCGACCTCAAGCTGCGCCAGAACATGCAGCTCGAGCTCAAGCGCATCCAGCGCGAGGTGGGGATCACGTTCATCTTCGTGACCCACGACCAGGAGGAGGCGCTCACCATGAGCGACCGCATCGCGGTCATGAACGCCGGCCTGGTGGAGCAGATCGGGTCACCGCGGGAGATCTACGACTCGCCGCAGTCGGTGTTCGTGGCCGGCTTCATCGGCCAGGCCAACCTCTGGCCCGCCAAGGTGGTCTCCACCGACGGCGAGACCACGGTGGAGGTGGCCGGGCGCACGCTCGCCGTGCCGAACCCGCAGGGCCTGCGCCCCGGCGAGCACGGCACGTTCATGGTGCGACCCGAGCGCCTGCACGTCGACCTCTCCGGCGCCGACCCCGACCGCTGGACCGTGGGCGCCACCGTCACCGAGCTCGTGTTCCAGGGCCCGGTGGTGCGCTACGAGATGGTGCTCGACGACGCCTCCGTGGCCGTCGCCCACGTCCCCGCCCGCAAGGACGGCCTGCCCACGCCCGGCGACCGGGTGCAGGCGAGCTGGTCCGACGACGCGGCGGTGCTGCTGCCCGGCAGCCCCGCCGCCGCCCCGACCACCGACCCCGAGGCGCCGTCCCCCGACGGCGCCACCGACTGGCCAGGAGCACCCATGACCGAGCGCCCGATCGATCCTGAGCTCGCCGCCGCCGTCGAGATGGCCCGGCGGCTCTCCCGCCGCCGGTTCCTCGTGCGCGGCGGCCTCGGCGTGGGCGGTGCCCTGCTCGCGCCCTCGCTGCTGGCCGCCTGCGGGAGCAGCGACGGCGACACCTCCTCCGACGGCGGCGGCGCCACCGCCGGCAAGGGCGACAAGGAGCTGGTGATCAGCAACTGGGACGCCTACATCGATGAGGACGACGGCGGCAACGTCGACGGCGACGGCACCACGATCAGCGACTTCCAGAAGGCCACCGGGATCAAGGTCACCTACAAGAAGGACTTCAACGACAACGACGAGTACTTCAACAAGATCTACTCGCCGGTCCTGGGCAAGGGGAAGCGCATCGCCGCCGACATCACCTGCCCCACGTACTGGATGGCAGCCCGCATCATCGGGCTCGGCTGGACCGAGGAGCTCGACCTCGACCTCATCCCCAACCACGCCAACCTCGAGGACGCCTACCTCGACCTCCCCTGGGACCCGGGCGCCAAGCACTTCATGCCGTGGCAGAGCGGCATCACCGGGATCGCTTGGAACCCCAAGCTCACCGGCGGGGACCTGTCGAGCATGAACGACCTGTACGACGACAAGCTCAAGGGCAAGGTGGCGTTCCTCACCGAGATGCGCGACTCGGTGGGCCTCACCATGGCTGGCATGGGCAACTCGCCCGCCGACGGCGACATCGACGCCATCAACGACGCCCTCGACAAGATCGAGCAGGCCCGCAACGACGGCCAGATCCTCAAGTTCACCGGCAACGAGTACCTCCGGTCCCTCGAGAACGGCGACATCGCCGCCTGCGTGGCCTGGTCGGGCGACATCGCCCAGCTCGACCCCGACCTGGGCATCAAGTTCGTGATCCCCGACGAGGGCGGCATGCAGTGGTTCGACGCCATGACGGTGGCCAAGGGCGCGCCCAACACCGTGGCCGCCGCCAAGTGGATGGACTTCGTGTACGACCCGGAGAACGCGGCCCGCATCACCGAGTGGGTGCAGTACATCCCCCCGGTGAAGGGCGTGCGGGAGGTGCTCGAGAAGAAGGGCGGCGACGCCGCGGCCCTCGCCGACAACCCGCTGCTGTTCCCCGACGAGGAGACCACCAAGCGCCTCTCGGTCTTCGCCGAGCTCGACCAGGACACCGAGATCGAGGTGCAGAAGCGCTTCAACGACATCACCGGCTGATCCCGTGGCGGAGAAGGCACCCACCTCCCTGCGCAAGGGCCGCTTCGCCCCCTACGGGCTGCTCAGCCCCGGGATGCTGTGGCTGATCCTGTTCTTCCTCGTCCCGATGTGGACGCTGCTGAAGATCGCGGTCTCCACCAAGCCCAACGCCTTCCTGCCCGAGTACGAGCTGACGTGGCGGTGGGCCAACTTCAGCGACGCGGTGACCCGCTTCCAGCCCGAGCTGATCCGGTCGTTCGGCTACGCCGCCGCCGCCACGGTGCTGTGCATCCTGATCGGCTACCCGCTGGCCTACTACCTCGCGTTCCGGGCCGGGAAGTGGCGCACCGTCCTGCTCGGGCTGATCATGGTGCCGTTCTTCACGTCGTTCCTGATCCGCACGATCGCCTGGCAGACCATCCTCGGCAGCGAGGGGCCGGCGCTCGGCCTGCTGCGCACCCTGCACCTGGTGGGGCTCACCGACGCCATCGGGCTCACCACCAACGGCG
>JAHBSN010000337.1 GCA_019639095.1 Actinomycetota bacterium | reverse complement strand
GACCCGCTCCGCGAGCACCGTGCGCCCCTGGTCGGCCACCGAGACCGCGGACCGAAGGGCCGCCAGCTCCACCTCAGCGCGCTGTCGGGCCTCGTCGGCCGCCTCGGCCCGTCGGCGATGCCGAGCGGCGGCCGCCTCGGCGCCCTCGCGCTCGCGTCGCAGCCGCGCCGACGCGGCGTCGCCCCGACCCGCCGGCCCGGCCCCGTCGGCTAGCCGCGCCACCTCGTCCTCCCAGCCGTCGGGCCTGGTGAGCCACAGCCATCCGGCTCGGCCCACGTCGTCCTCGTCGGCCTCGGCGGCGACGCGGTCGCGGAAGTCGGGGTCGTGGTCGACCACCCGCTCGATCAGGCCGTAGGACGCCGCCGAGAGCCGGCTGAACCCCAGCACGGGCCGCAGCTCGGTGGGGGCCGGCCGGCGCGGGTCGGCCTGCTCCCCCGCCAGGGCGACCGCCAACGCCAGGCGGCAGGCGTCGCGCCGGGCCCTCGGGTCGCCCCCGATCGGGCTAGCCCTCCGGGACGGGCTGGGCCGCCGGATCGAGCACCTCGACCCGACCGGCCGATCCGCACCAGCGGCACTCCACCGTCTCCACGTGCTCGTCGAGCACCTGCTCGTCCTCGACGGTGAGCTCCCCGCCCACGGTGAAGTGGTGGTAGGCGCGGGTGCGACGGGTGGAGGTGACGTCGAAGCGGGTCAGGTTGCCGCACGACGTGCATCGGTACCGGACGGGACTGGGCACGCTCGGAATGCTACCGGGCGGGGTTCAGCCCACCGCGAGGGGGAGGCCCCGGACCCCGGCGAAGTAGCACGCGGCCGGCACCTTGTTGTCGAAGCACGCCTCCTCGACCACGGCGTCGGACGCCTGGGCGTACTTGGTGCCGCCGAAGTCGCCCGGTGCGGGGAGCCCTCGGCTGCCGACCTCGAAGCACGCGTCGGTGTCGCCGCCGAGGCAGGCCTGCACGAGCTGGGCGTCCTCGGTTGCGGTGGGATCGTCGGGCGCCGTGGTGGTCGTGGTGGACCCGTCGGGGGCCGTGGTGGTCGACGAGGCCGGAGCGGGCGACGAGGTCTCGGGCGCCGAGGTGTCGGAGGGTCGGTCCACCGACGTGGTGGTGGTCGTGCGGTCGACGGGCGCGGCGCTGACGGTGCTCGACGACGAGGTGAGCAGCGACGTGGTGGAGGACGTGGGGGCCGGCTCGTCGCCGTCGTCGCCGGCCACCAGCCAGACCACGAGCACCGCCACCAGGGCGGCGGCCACGGCCCCCGCCACCACGAGCGCCCTCCGCTGGTTCTCCTCCACGACCCGTCCTTCCCGGTGACCCGGGCCGCAGCGTAGGTGGCGGGCACCGGGCCTCGACCATCGCCCCGGTTGCGCCGACCGGTCCCGGACCACGGGCGGAACGAACGCTTGTTCTCCGAACGTCCGTTCGCTACCGTCCGGGCATGCAGGCCAGCTTCGACGACCTCGGCACCCCGCTCCACGAGGTCACGTTCTGCGTGGTCGACCTCGAGACCACCGGCGGCCAGGCGTCCGACGGCGGGATCACCGAGATCGGCGCCGCCAGGTATCGGGGCGGCGAGTGCCTCGGCACGTTCCAGACCTTCGTGAACCCGGGGTGCGCGATCCCCCGCCAGATCACGATGCTCACCGGCATCACCCAGGCCATGGTCGCCCCGGCACCCACCCCGCACGAGGTGCTGCCCACGTTCCTCGAGTTCCTCGGCGACGCGGTGCTGGTGGGCCACAACGTCCGCTACGACATCGGCTACCTCGACCACGCCCTCGCCACGTCGGGCCGGCCGAGGTTGGCCAACCGCGTGGTCGACACCCTCTCGCTGGCTCGGCGCCTGGTGCGCGACGAGGTGCCCAACTGCCGACTCGGCACCCTGGCCGACCGGTTCCGGCTCCCCCACCGGCCCTGCCACCGGGCGCTCGACGACGTGCTCGCCACCGCCGACCTGCTCCACCTGCTGCTCGAGCGGGCCGGCGGCCTCGGCGTGTGCGGCCTCGACGACCTGCTGGGCCTGCCCACCATGGGCGGCCACCCGCAGGCCACGAAGCTGCGGCTCACCGATCGCCTGCCCCGCAAGCCCGGCGTGTACCTGTTCCGCGATCGCGGGGGACGCACGCTGTACGTGGGCAAGGCATCCAACCTGCGCACCCGCGTGCGCTCGTACTTCTCCACCGACGACCGGCGGAAGATCGGCCAGCTCCTGCGCGAGACCGAGCGCATCGACCACGTCGTCTGCCCCAGCCCGCTGGAGGCCGCGGTGCTCGAGGTGCGGCTGATCCACCGGCTCGAGCCGCGGTTCAACCGGCAGGCCAAGACGTGGCGCAGCTACACGTACCTCAAGCTCACGAACGAGGCGTTCCCCCGCCTGTCGGTGGTGCGCTCGATCCGGCCCGACGGTGCGCTCTACCTCGGCCCGCTGCCATCCACCAAGGCGGCCAAGCGGGTGGCCGAGGCGATCGAGACGGCGGTGCCCCTCCGGCGGTGCACCGCCTGCCCGGGCCGCCAGCAGCGCTCGGGCCCGTGCGCGCCGGCGCAGATCGGCGTCTCCACCTGTCCGTGCGCCGGCCAGATCGGCCAGGAGGAGTACGCCCGCATCGTGGCCACCGTGCGACGCGGCCTCCTGCACGACCCCGCCGTGCTGCTCGGGCCGCTCGAGCAGAAGATGCACGCGCTCGCCGCGGCCGAGCGGTTCGAGGAGGCCGCCGAGATGCGCGACCGCGCCGGTGCCCTCACCGTGGCGCTGCGGCGGCAGCGCCGCTTCGACGCGCTCCGCCGGACCGGACGGCTCGTGGTGGAGGTGGGCGGACGATCCGGAGCCGAGCTCGACCACGGCCGACTGGTGCGCTCGTGGGTGATCGGTAGCGAGGGCACCCGTGACGTGCCGCTTCCCCTCGACCTCGACCCTGCGGCGCCAGACGCCCTCGGCGCCGGTCTCCCGAGCGCCCCCCACGATCCGCTCGCCCCGGGGGCCCCGCTTCCCAAGTCGGTGGCCGACGAGCTGGCGTGCGTGGCGGCCTGGCTCGACCGGGAGGCTGCTCGCATCCGCGTGGTCCACGCCGACGAGGGGCTGGCCTCGGCCTACCCGGCGCTGGACACCTACGAGCCCCGCAACGCGGTGCCGCTGCGTCGCTGAACCCGGCGGCCCGAAGGCCGCCCGACCACGGTGGCCGGTACCCTCCGACCCGTGGACTGGGTGTTCGTGATCGTCCTGGCGATGCTCTTCGCCGGCATCTCGGCGGCCAGCGCGGCGTTCCTCCTCGCCCGGCACCGCCTGAACCGCCGGCACCGCGTCGATCCCACCGTGCGCACGGGGGCGCCCCTCACCTGGCTGGTCGACCCCCGAACGCCGGCCCGCCTCCACCGCCGGCTGGCCCGGGTGGGCACCACGGCGTGCACCGTGGCCGCCGACCACCGCCCGGGCGGCGCCCGGTCCACCGCCGGCGGCGGGCGGCGGCCGCTCCGCCGCTTCCGCCGGGTGGAGCCCACGCCCCTGGTGGCCACCGCCGACGAGCTCACCGCCCAGGCCGTCGCCCTCGACCGCCAGCTCGTGCGGCTGTCGATGCTGGCCCCGGCGGCCCGGCGCACCCTGCTGGTCGACCTCGGCCGAGCCGTCGACGAGGTCGAGCAGGCCGCGGCCCGGCTGGCGGTGATCAGCGCGGAGGTGGGCTCGCCTCGCGCCCTGGCCACCGACGACCCTGCCGTGGTCGACCTGGCCCGCCGGGTCGACTGGCTCGCCCAGGCGCACGCCGAGCTGATGGCCCTCGACCACGACGCCGGGCTGGCCTCGCCCCACGTGGCCACGGCTCCGCCTCCGCTGCCGGCCCCGCCCCCCACCCCGCAGGCCCGGGGCTAGCCAGGGCTAGGTTCGCGTCAGTGTCACTCTGGTCGTCGTCCGGGAGCTTGGCTCGTAGGTTCTCTGCCGATCT
>JAHBSN010000336.1 GCA_019639095.1 Actinomycetota bacterium | reverse complement strand
CGGGGTGGCCGCCCGGCCCGCCGCCGCCCGCGTCGAAGGGCTCGGGCTGCGTCAAGGCCATCGCCATCAGCGCCGCCATCGGCGTGGTGCTCGTGGTGCTGTTGGTGGTCGCCATCGCCTTCCTCGGCCGCACCGTGCGCACCGGCACCGCCGACGCGTCCGACTACGACCTCACCGGCCCCGAGTGCTCCGTCAACGACGTGCTGGGGCCGCAGGCGAGCGGCCGCATCACCAACACCTCCGGCGACCGCCAGGCCTTCGAGGTGGAGGTCCGGTTCCGGTCCCGCACCGACGGCACGGTCATCTCCGACAACATCGACGTGGTCGACGCCCTCGACGACGGCGAGACGGCCGACTGGAAGGTCACCAGCCTCAAGGACCCGCCGGCCGACGGCCAGGTCGACTGCGAGGTCACCGACGTCCGGTACACGCGCCTGGGCGGCTGAGCGCCTCGGCGTCGGGCGGGATCCCGCTACGAGGCGTCGGCGGCCTCGCGGCCCAGCGCACCGTCGAGGTCCGACCAGTCCTCGGGGTTCTCCTCGGTGAACCACGCCACGATCTCGCCGTCGACCCCGTCCACCAGCACCAGGCCGCGCCGCGTGGGCGGGTTCTCGGCGGAGTACAGCAGGATCCGCCAGGTGGGCCGGCTGCGCAGGCCACGCCAGCCGAGCTGGGCCGAGGCATGGCCCACGGGGAAGCCCACCCGCTCGGTGGCCGCCACCAGGGCGTCCCGCTCGTCGACGTCGAGGTTCCAGCCCGCCACCAGGTGGTAGGCGCCGATCAGCACCATGGCGATGCCGGCGGCGAGGTAGCCGTCGTTCACGAGCACGGCGTCTCCGCCCGTGGCCGCCCACGCCGCCAGGCAACCCACCCCGATCAGCAGGTACAGGTAGCCCGGCACCCGCCGGCGGTTGTTGTTGGGGAAGACGTAGGGGCCGACGAACTCGGAGATGTCGAGGTCGTCGGGCAGGACGTCGCGCACCTCGGCGTCGTCCACCGCCTCGCCCGGAGGCACCTCGTCGTCGGCCACGGATCGACCGTAGCGGCGCCGCTCAGACCTCGGGAAACCCGGGCCATGCCTTGCGGAGCTTGGACCACGACACCGAGAGCGGCTCGGGCAGGACGCGGGTCTCGGCCACCGCGGTCATGAAGTTGGTGTCGCCCGACCAGCGGGGCAGGCAGTGGACGTGCAGGTGGTCGGGCACACCGGCGCCGGCGCCGGCGCCGAGGTTGAGGCCGACGTTGACGCCGTCGGGCGCGTAGGCGAGGCGGATGGCGGCCACGGCCCGGTGCACCGTGGCCCACAGCTCCGCCGCCTCCTCGTCGGTGAGGTCGGCCAGGTCGGCCACGGCCCGCTGGGGCAGCACCAGCAGGTGGCCCGAGCCGTACGGGTACGCGTTGAGGACCGCGAAGCACGTGGCGCCCCGGTGGAGGATGTGCGACTCCTCGTCGGGGAGCTCGCTGTGGAGGATGCGCTCGAACAGCGACCGCCCGGCCTCGTCGGGACGCACCTCGGCGTCGTCGGTGGTGATGCGCTCGATGTAGGTGGTGCGCCAGCCGGCCCACAGGCGGGCGAGCGACGGCGACGGACCCCCGCCGGCCTCGGCCGCCGTGGTCACCGCGCTGCGTGGGACTGGTCGGACACCTCGTCGACCACCCGCTGGGCGAACTCGTCGAGCGAGACGTCGCGCTCCACGTCGCCGCCGCGGGGGTTGACGCCCACGGTGCGGGCGGCCACGTCGTCGTCGCCCACCACCAGGACGTAGGGGATCTTCTCCCCCTTCGCCTTCCGGATCCGGTTGCCGAGCTTCTCCGACGCGTCCACCACGTCGACCCGGATGCCGAGCAGCGCGAGCTCTTCGGCCACCTCGAACGCGTAGCGGGCGTGGTCGTCGCGCACGCCGAGCACGCGCACCTGCACCGGCGCCAGCCAGGTGGGGAAGGCGCCGGCGTAGTGCTCGAGGAGCACGCCGAAGAAGCGCTCGATCGAGCCGAACAGGGCGCGGTGCAGCATGATCGGCGTGTGGCGGGCGCCGTCCTCGCCCACGTACTCCAGGCCCATCCGGGTGGCCATGTTGAAGTCGTACTGGATCGTGGAGAGCTGCCAGCTCCGACCGATGGCGTCGCGGACCTTCACGTCGATCTTGGGGCCGTAGAAGGCGCCACCGCCCTCGTCGACCTCGTAGTCGAGGCCCTCGGCCACGAGCGCGGCCCGCAGGTTCTCGGTGGCCTCCGCCCAGCCCTCGTCGGTGCCGACCGACTCGGCCTTGGCGGGCCGCGTGGACAGGTTGGCCTCGAAGTCGGTGAAGCCGAACGCCCGCAGCACCGACAGGACGAAGCCGAGCAGGCTGCGGATCTCGTCGTGGGCCTGCTCGGGCGTGCAGTAGATGTGGCTGTCGTCCTGGGTGAAGCCACGGATGCGCATGAGGCCGTGGAGCGTGCCGGACTTCTCGTAGCGGTACACCGCCCCCAGCTCGAACAGGCGAAGCGGCAGCTCGCGGTAGGAGCGCTGCCGGGCGTTGAAGATGAGGTTGTGGCCCGGGCAGTTCATGGGCTTCGGGTAGTAGACGCCGTTGTCCATCTCCATGGGCGGGTACATGCCGTCGGCGTAGAACCCGAGGTGGCCCGACTGCTCGAACAGGCGGCCGTTGGCGATGTTGGGCGTGTAGACGAACTCGTAGCCGCCCTGCTGGTGGCGCTCGCGGGAGTAGTCCTCCATGAGCTTGCGGACGATGCCGCCCTTGGGGTGCCACACGGCGAGGCCGCCGCCGAGCTCCTCGGGGAAGCTGAGCAGGTCGAGCTCGGTGGCCAGCTTGCGGTGGTCCCGCTTGGCCGCCTCCTCGA
The DNA here is from genome assembly GCA_019639095.1 of Actinomycetota bacterium. GTDB lineage: Bacteria > Actinomycetota > Acidimicrobiia > Acidimicrobiales > Iamiaceae > Aquihabitans. The sequence continues at coordinate 1,092 of JAHBSN010000336.1, read as the reverse complement.
GGCGCTCGAGGTGCGCGTCGAGGTCCTTCTTGGTGGCCCACGCCGTGCCGTAGATGCGCTGCAGCATGGGGTTCTTCTCGTCGCCCCGCCAGTAGGCGCCGGCCACCCGCATCAGCTTGAAGTGCCCGAGGAAGGCCTTCGTGTCGGGCACGTGCGGGCCGCGGCAGAGGTCGACGAAGCCGGGGTAGCCGGCGAAGGCGGGGCTCGCCCACGGCGCCGCCGGCGGATTCTCGTAGGTGCGCACCAGGCCCGACTCCGTGGCCGACGTGGGGTCGTCGGCCTCGCCGTCGATGATCTCCAACTTGAAGCGGTGCCCGGCGAACACCTCGCGGGCCCGCTCGTTCGTGAGCTCGTCGCGCACGAAGGGCTGCGCCTCGGCCATGAGCTCGCGCATGCGGGCCTCGATGCGCTCGAGATCCTCGGGCACGAACGTGCCCGGCTTGCCGTCGGGACCCGGCGGCAGCTCGAAGTCGTAGTAGAAGCCGTCCTCCACCGGGGGGCCGATGGCGAACGTGGCGCCCGGGAACAGCTCGAGCACGGCCTGGGCCATCACGTGGGTGGTGGAGTGGCGGATCGTGTAGAGCCCGCGCTCGGAGGCGGCCGTCACGATCTCCACCTGGTCGCCGTCGGCGAGCTCCCACACGAGGTCGCGCTCCACGCCGCCCACCACGCCGATCACCGCCGCCTTGGCCAGGCCGGGCCCGATGGCGGCGGCCAGCCCGCCCACGGTGGTGCCGGCGGGGACCGATCGCTCGGAACCGTCGGGCAGCGTGATCGTGATGTCGGCCATCGTTCGAGCGTAGGCGCGCCCCTCCTCGGCCCCGACACCGGGATTCGGGCTCCGTCGGCCGCCGGACGGGGGCTCAGCCGGCGCGGCGGACCGGGCGGCGCAGCAGGTCTGCCGACGACCGCGGCTCGGTGGCCCGGGTGAACTCGCCGCCCTCGAGGGGGCCGTCGCCGTCGGCGCTCGCCGCGGTGGCCGCCACCTCGGCGGGCACCGGCGCCTCGGCGGGCGGGGCGGGCGTGGGGTGCTGGCCGTTGCCGTTCGAGCCGGCGGCGGCGAGCGCCTCGGCACCGCCGGCGGGCCGCAGC
>JAHBSN010000335.1 GCA_019639095.1 Actinomycetota bacterium | reverse complement strand
GGACCTCGGCGAGGTGTCGCTCGACGTCCTCGGGCTCCCGGTGGGTCGCACCCAGATCTACAACAGCGTGATCAAGCAGGGCGGCCGCTCCGACCAGGCCACGTGCTACGCCGACGGCATCGTCGACGCCTTCACCTTCGAGCAGTTCAGCGGGTCCTTCCCGGGCACGCCCGAGGGTCGGCGCATGCTGGAGGACGCTCGAGACGCCTGCTTCTGACCGCCGGACGCGGCGGCGGCTCAGCCCAGGGCGGCGAGGATGGCGTGCTGGACCTCGCCGGTGAAGTCGTAGATGGCCCACAGCGGCGCGTCGGGGTGGTCGGGCTCGATCACCGGGTCGTCGTCCTCGTCGGTGATGTCGAGCTTGGTCCCCACCACCAGGCGCAGCGCGTTGAGGGCCCGCAACCACGCCCACACCTCGTCCTCGTCGAGGACGGAGCGCTCGATCGACGAGCGCACCACCTCGATGGCGGCGCGCCGGGCCGTGCGCAGCTCCTCGCCGGCGAGCAGCTGGTAGGCCGCGTCGCGCTCCACGTCGTGGAGGTACGCGGGCGGGCTGAGGCGCCGGAGGTCGCTCGCCGTCGGGTCGGCCTCGATGAGCTCGTCGAGCTCGCCGAGCAGCGCGGCCAGGGCGTCGCGGTGCGCCTCGTGGAGCACGAGGTCGAAGCGCCCGTCGGGCCGGGGGCGGATGACGGGGTACCGGCGGGGGGAGAAGAAGGGCATGCCGGGGCTCAGTCGTCGTGCTGCATGGTGGCCCACAGGCCGTGCTCGTGGAGCCGGAAGACGTCGACCTCGGCCTCGGCGCGGGTGCCGGTGGACACCACCGCCCGGCCACGGGTGTGCACGTCCATCGTGAGTCGCATCGCCTTGGCCTTCGAGTAGCCGAACAGCTTCTGGAAGACCTTGGCGACGTAGTCGATCGTGTTGATCGGGTCGTTCCAGACGAGCACCACCCAGGGCACGTCCAGGTCGACGACGACGTCAGCGTCCGGGGACGAGGTCTCCGTGGGGGACGTGGTCGGCACCGAGGTCACCCGACGAGTCTGCCGCGTGGGCGGTCGGCCCCTCCAGGGGCAGCTGCATGCGCAGGGCCACGCCGAGCACCGCGAGCCACACGAGGCTGGCGCCGAGGACGTGGAGGGCCACCAGCAGCGCCGGCACCCCGGTGAAGTACTGCGTGTAGCCGATGGCGGCCTGGAGCACGAGCACGGTGAGCAGGGCGGTGGCCGCCGACTGCAGCCGCTCGGGGGCGCCGTGGCGCCGCAGCTGCACGAGCACCCAGATGGTGGCGCCGAGGAACACCACCATGGCGATGCCGTGGATGCGGGCGGCGTCGTGCACGGCGATGGGGAGGCGCCGCACGTCGCGCGCCGCTTCGATGTGCGCCGCCCGCGAGGCTCCGGCCTCTGCCTCGTTGTGGCCGCTGTGGGGGCCCGACCCCGTGACGAGCGTGCCGGTGAGGATCACCACGGTGGCGAGGCCCACGAGGCCCCAGCCCCACCGCAGCAGCGCCGGCGTGACCGCGGGGCGGACCACGGCGTCGTCGGGGAGGCCGGCGCGGTGCGCCAGGACCATGCCGTCGAGGAGCAGGAGCATCGAGAGCACGAAGTGGCCCTGCACGACCCAGGGGTTGAGGTGGGTCAGGGTCACGAGGGCGCCGAGCACCACCTGGGCCACCACGCCGGCCACCAGGCCCCACGAGAGCCAGACCAGGTCGCGGCGGCGCGGCGACCGCCGGTGCGAGCCGAGCACCGCCAAGGCCACCGCGGCGGAGACGAGCCCGGTGATGAGCCGGTTGACGAACTCGACCATGGCGTGGACGTCGCCGCGGTCGGCCACGAACCGGGTCTCGGTGCAGGTGGGCCAGTCGGTGCACCCGAGCCCCGAGCCGGTCAGGCGCACGCCGGCGCCGGTCACCACGATGAGCGTCAGGAACACCAGCGCCAGGACCGTGATCCGCTGGTAGGTCCGGGGCGGGATCGGCTTGCGGAGGCGAGCGAACACCGCGCCAAACCTACGACTCGGCCCGCGCTGGGGGCCAAGCGGCCGACGGCGGGCGGCCCCGTCCGGATCGGCCGGGCCGAATCGTCTGCCGGGGAGGCCTCCCCGTAGGGTGGCATCGTGCTGCAGCAGGCCTCGTTGCCCGTACGTGCTCGGGTCGCCGGCTACGTCGCGCTGACCAAGCCGCGCATCATCGAGCTCCTCCTCATCACCACCGTGCCCACCATGGTGGTGGCCGAGCGCGGGATGCCCTCGGGCTGGCTGATCTTCAACACCGTCCTGGGCGGGACCCTCGCCGCCGGTGGCGCCAACGCCATCAACATGTACGTCGATCGGGACATCGACCGCGTGATGGAGCGCACCAAGGGTCGCCCGCTCGTGACCGGCGTGATGACGCCGCGGGCGGCGCTCACCTTCGCCATCACCATCGAGGTGCTGGCCTTCGCCTACCTCTGGTACTGGGTCAACCTGCTGAGCGCCGTGCTCGGCGTGGCGGCGTGCCTCTTCTACGTCTTCATCTACACGCTCTGGCTCAAGCGCACCTCCACCCACAACATCGTGATCGGCGGCGCCGCCGGCGCGGCACCGGTGCTGATCGGCTGGTCGGCGGTCACCAACTCCCTCGGCTGGGAGCCCGTGGTGCTGTTCGCGGTGATGTTCATGTGGACCCCGCCGCACTTCTGGGCGCTGGCCATCAAGTACAAGGACGACTACGCGTCGGTCGACGTGCCCATGCTGCCGTCGGTGGCATCGCTGCAGGCCACCGCCACCCGGATCGTCCGCTACACGGTGATCCTGTGGGCCCTCACCCTGCTCTTCTGGCCGGTGGCCGACATGGGGCTGCTCTACGGGGCCTCCGCGGTGGTGCTGGGCGGGCTGTTCACGGCGATGACGGTGAAGCTCTACCGCGATCCCACCACCGCCCAGGCCATGAAGGTGTTCACCTATTCGATCACCTACGTGACGCTCCTCTTCGGGGCCATGGCGCTCGACCAGCTGGTGCGCAACTCGTGATGGGCGCTCGTTCGGCCATCACCGCGACAGATGTTCGGGGTGGCCTGCGCTTTTCCTGGCCGACGGGGCGACTGTGTAGTGTCCCGAGCCGTACGGAACCGTTTCCCCACGAGGCGTCGTCGTGCCCGCTCTCGGGCCGGACGACGGTGAGGTCAGCACGCCCATGGCTGTAATCGAGACCCCTCCCGAGACCGTCGCAGCGGCCTCAGCATCGGCAGCGGGGGCGCAGCGAGCGCAACCCACCGGGTTGGCCGGGGTGCTCGGAACGGGCGACCACAAGGTGATCGGCCGGCTGTACATCGTGACCGCCCTGGTCTTCGGGATCGCCATCGTCGTGCTGGGCGGGCTGCTCGGCTTCGAGGCCACCGCCCCCGGCACGATCGACGTCTTCACCTCGTCCACGGTCTTCCAGTCCTTCACCCTGTTCCGCGTCTCGTCGGTGTTCCTGCTCGCCATCCCCCTCGTGCTCGGGGTGGCCATGGCGATCGTGCCCCTGCAGGTGGGTGCCCGATCCATCGCCTTCCCCCGGGCGGCCGCCGCCTCCTACTGGGGCTGGCTCATGGGCTCGATCCTCCTGCTCGTCTCCTACGCCATCAACGGCGGCCCCGCCGGCGGGCGCTCGTCGGGCGTCAACCTCTTCCTCGCCTCGTTCGGCCTCGTGGTCGTGTCGATCGTGGTGGCCGCCATCGCCCTCGCCACCACCGTGCTGGCCCTGCGCCACACCGGCCTGTCGCTCAGCCGCACGCCGCTGTTCGCCTGGTCCGTGGCGGTCGCCTCGATCATGTGGGTGCTCACCCTGCCGGTGCTCGGCGGCGTGCTCGTGCTGCTCTACGTCGACCACCGCCACGGCGCCGCCTCCCTGGGCGGCAACGCGGCCATCTACTCCCGGCTCCTGTGGGTGCTCCGCAACCCGCAGATCTACATCCTCGCCGTGCCCGCGCTCGGCTTCGCCGGC
>JAHBSN010000334.1 GCA_019639095.1 Actinomycetota bacterium | reverse complement strand
GACCGACCACGACCCGCCGACCCGCTCGCGCCCCGACCTCGCCGCCACCCGCCTGCCCGGGGTGGGCCACCGCCTCGACCTCCGGGACGAGGACGGCGCCACCGTGAGCGTGATCCGCCGCAAGGACGGCACGCTCGAACTGCACCACGAGCACGGCCTCACCATCCTCGGACCGGTCGAGGCGCGCGCCCTCGGCGTGCTCGCCTCGGGCCACCTGGTGGCCCGGCCCGAGCTGCTGGAGCGCACCGCCGCGGTGCTCGGCGGGCTCGAGCTCGACTGGATCACCGTGCCCGCCGGCGCCCGGGCGATCGGGCGCTCGATCGAGGAGCTCGCCGTCCGGCGCCGCACCGGGGTGACCATCGTGGCCATCCTCCGCGGGTCGGTCCCGGTGGTGGACCCCGATCCCGAGCAGCGCATCGAGGCCGGCGACGAGCTCGTGGTGGCCGGCCGGGCCCAGGACCGCGATGCGCTCGAGCGCTTCCTGGTGGAGGGCGGCTGATGGGACGCGAGCTCATCGTCCTCGGCGTGGCGTTCCTGCTCAGCGGGCTGCTCGCCCGCGCCGGCGCCCGGTTCGGCCTGCCCACCATCCCCCTGTTCGTGGCCGCCGGGATGCTCGTGAGCCCGAACACCCCCGGGCCGGTGCTCTTCGATCACCCCGAGGAGCTGGAGCTGCTGGCCGCGTTCGGCCTCATCTTCCTGCTCTTCTACCTGGGGGTGGAGTTCTCCGTGGAGGACCTCACCAGCGGCGGTGGCCGCCTGCTCGCCTCGGCTGGGATCTACCTCGGGCTCAACGTCGGCGGCGGGCTCCTGCTCGGCCTGGCCCTCGGCTGGGGCACCAGCGAGGCGTTGATCGTGGCCGGCGCCACCGGCATCTCGTCGTCGGCCATCGTCACCAAGCTCCTGGTGGAGCTGCACCGCCTGGCCAACCCCGAGACCCGCCTGATCCTCGGGATCATCGTGATCGAGGACCTGTTCCTCGCCCTCTACCTCGCGGCGCTGGCGCCGGTGCTGGGCCAGGCCGACTCGGCCGCCGACGGCGCGCTCCTGTTCGCCCGCTCCCTCGCCTTCCTCCTCGCCCTCGCCGCCGTGGCCCGCTGGGGCGGCCCGCTCGTGGGCAGGGTGGTGTCGGCCAAGGGCGACGAGCTGCTCGTGGTGCTCTTCGTCGGGTTCGCGCTCCTCGTGGCCGGCCTCGCCTACGAGCTGGGCGTGTCCGACGCCATCGGCGCCTTCATGGCCGGACTGGTGCTCGCCGGCACCGCGGCGGCCACCCGCATCGAGCGCCTCGTGCGCCCGCTGCGCGACGCGTTCGCCGCGCTGTTCTTCTTCGCCTTCGGCCTGTCGATCGACCCCGGCGAGATCGGCTCGGTGCTCGTCCCGGCTCTGGCGGCCATCGGCTTGGCGCTGGTGCTCACGATGACCGCCGCCATCGCCGCCGCCCGGATCAACCACCTGGATCGCCAGGCCGCGGTCAACGTGGGCTTCTCGGTGGCGGCCCGCGGCGAGTTCGCCCTGATCCTCGTGACGCTGGCCGCCGACGCCGGGCTCGATTCGCGCCTGGCGCCGTTCGTGGCCGTCCACGTGCTGGTGCTGGCACTGGTGAGCCCGATCCTGGCGCACCGGTCATCGGCGTTCGCCCGGCTCATCCCCGAGCGCCTGCTGCCGGGGGAGGACCGGCGGGACCCGGTGGCGGCGGCCTGAACGCGACGACGCCCGCCCCCGAGGGGCGGGCGTCGTCGTTCCTCCCAGGCGAGAGGGCGGGGTGGGTCCGGTCAGGCCGGGCAGCCACCGCCGCGGATCGCGCGACCGCTGAGGCGCCACGGCTGGAAGCCGTCGCCGTAGTAGCGGTAGGCCTCCTCGGAGAGCCCCTTGGCCACCTTGGCGTTCTTGTAGGGGTCGGTCAGCTCGTTCCAGTCGTACCCGTAGGTCCGCTTCACCCACGCCTTGTGCGTGGGGTGGAGTTGGAACAGCCCGATGGTGCCGCTGCTGGGGTTGCGCACGGCGGCCTGGAAGCCGGACTCGCGCTGGACGATCCGCTCGGCGCACGAGGCGTGACCGCCCCAGTACCGGGCGATCGCGTCCTTGGCGGACACCTTCGGGTTGCAGGCCGTGAACGTGAGGGCGATCAGCACGACGGCCACGAGGCCGCCGATCGCCCGCACCGGCTTGCGGCTCCGGGGCACCGTCGACCTCGAGACCGTGGGGTCCTGGTCGGTCGCGGTGTTCTCGGGGCTGCTCACAGAGGGTTGCTCCTTGCTCGGGGGCCCGTCGGCCGGGCGGTCCGTTCTCGTCTCGGTGGACGGTGGACCGGGCGGCAGGCTCGCCAGCGGCTCGGGGGGAGCGGCCACGTGGCGGGCGGACGGGATGACGGAGCAACCCTAGAGGGTTTCAGTAACGCAACTGCAACATTCGACACCCGACTGTGACGAACGACCACCCAAGGCGCGCGAGCGTTCGAGCGCGCCGATCACGACGGCGCGCACACCTCGAGCTCCATCCCGTCCACGTCGCGGAAGAACAGCGACCACTCGCCCCCGAGCTTCTGGATCTCGCCGATGTCGGCGCCCACGGCCACGAGCCGGTCGCGCACGGCCTCGAGCGTGGCCAGGTCCGCGACGGCGATGCCGAAGTGGTCGATGGCCCCGCGGGCGCCGATGCGGCGCCGCTCGCCGATGATCGCCTCGGCGGGCACCTCGAAGACGTTGAGCGCCCCGCCGCCGCCCAGGTCCAGGATCTGCATCCGGGGGTGGTCGCCCTCGGCCGCCATCTCGAAGGTGACCTCGGCGTCGAACACCTCGCCGTACCAGGCGGCGAAGCGATCGAGGTCGGCGGTGAGCGTGGCGACGTGGTTGAACCCGGAGGTGATGGCCATGGGGCTACCCTTCTGCTGGAGTACTGCTCTAATCAATAGAGTCATACTCATGTGAAATGACCGGACCTGTCAAGCGCTCCTACGACTCCTCCCGCCGCCGGGACCAGGCGCGCCGCACCCGCGCCCGCGTGGTGGCGTCGGCCACCGAGCTGTTCGTCGACCGCGGCTACGGCGCCACCTCCATCGCCGCCATCGCCGACCACGCCGGCGTGTCGCCCCAGACCGTGTACGCCGCGTTCGGCACCAAGGCGGCGCTGCTCGGCGAGGCGGTGGGCGTGGCCATGGCCGGCGACGACGAACCCGTGGCCATCATGGATCGGCCCGAGATCCAGGCCGCCCTCCAGGTGGACGACCCGGCCCGTGCCGCCGAGGCCTTCGCCCGCCACGCCGCCGCCCTGCTCGAGCGGGCGGGCCGGATCCTCCACGCCGCCGACGCCGCCGCCGAGCAGGACCCCGACCTGGCGGCCATGTGGAAGCAGGGCCACACCCACCGACTGACCGACATGCGCCGTGTGGCCGAGGCCTTCGACGCGCAGGGCCTCCTGCGCCCCGAGCTCGGCGCCGACGCGGTGGCCGACGCGCTGTGGGCGCTGGCCAGCCCCGACGCCTACCGGTCCTTCACCGTGATCCGCGGGTGGACCACCCGCCGCTACGAGCGCTGGCTCGCCGCCGCGATCCAGGCGCTGCTCGTGCCGCCCTCCGCGGCAGGGTGATCCCAGCCGCTCAGTGGCAGGTGGTGGTGCCCGAGTCCAGGATGTTGCCGGACTCGTCCACGAACTGCCACGAGTAGTGCGGGTCGCCCAGCACCAGCTTCAGGTACCCGAAGGACCGGAACCGCACGAGGCTGTTGGGCTGGGCCGCCGAGAAGGCGTACTGGCTCTTGCCGCCGGTGCCCACGACGAACTCGCGGATGCCGAGCGGGTCGGGGGCGCCGCTCGGGAGCTGCGGCGCGAACCGCTCGTAGTTGTGGACGTGGCCGCTCAGCACCACGTCGGCGCCGTAGTCCTGGAGGGCGTCCCAGAACGGCGCCACCGAGGGGTCGTTGGTGTGGTTCGAGCTCGAGGTGAACCGGGGGTGGTGCCACGCCGCGATGGTGCAGGGGCGG
>JAHBSN010000333.1 GCA_019639095.1 Actinomycetota bacterium | reverse complement strand
AGATCCCGTAGCCGGTGGCCACCAGCGGCCGCCGCCGGCGCAGGTCGGCGAGGCGGCCCGACAGGGCCTTCATGGCCGCCGCGGTGCCGTCGGCCAGCCCCTCGATCAGGCCGAGCACGGCCGGCGGCGCGCCGAGCACGCCGGTCACGAAGAACGGCAGGATCGGGTAGAGCAGCTCCGAGGCGGTGTCCTGGAGGAACGACACCGCCGAGACGACCTTGATGTTCCGGCTGAGCGGGGCGTCACTCGACCGAGCCACGCCCCCTGCCTACCAAACCGGGCGGCCCACCTCCCGGTGGCCAACCGGTGGGTCAGGCGATCGTGGCGAGGGCCTCGGCCAACGGGGCGAGCACGGCCGGGCGGTGCGGCGGCGGGAGGTAGACGATGGCCAGGTCGAGCCCGACCTCGGCGAGCGCGCCGACGGCGTCGACCACCGAACCCGGATCGCCCGAGCCGTCGAGCCACACGTGGCTGGAGAGCAGGATCTCGCCCGGGTCCCGGCCGAGGTCCGCGCAGTGCTGGTGGAGCACCTCGCGCTTGCGGGCGAACTCCTCGGGCGGGCCGCCCACGAAGTTCCAGTGCTGGGCGAAGCGCGCCGCGGTGCGCAGCGTTCGCTTCTCGCCGTTGCCGCCGATGCAGATCGGCGGGTGCGGACGCTGGGGGCCCTTCGGCTCGCAGCGGGCGCCGGTGAGGGTGAAGTGCTCGCCGGCGAAGTCGGTGGTCTCGTCCGACAGCAGGCCCACGAGCACCTCGCATGCCTCCTCGAAGCGGTCGCTCAGCTCCTTGGGCGTGCCGAGCTCGATGCCGTAGGCGTCGGCCTCCTCAACGTTCCACCCCGCACCGACGCCGAGCTCGAGTCGACCGCCCGAGATGATGTCGAGCGCGGCGGCCATGTTGGCCAGCACCGCCGGGTGCCGGTACGGGATGCCGGTGACGAGGGTGCCGAGCCGCAGCCGCTCGGTGGCCTGGGCGAGCGCGGTGAGCGTGGTCCACCCTTCCAGGCACGGGCCCGTGGGGTCGGAGAAGATCGGGTAGAAGTGGTCGAACAGCCAGCCCGACTCGAACGTGTCGATCTGGTCGGCCTCGCGCCACACGGCGAGCAGGTCCTCCCAGGTGGTGTCCTGCGGACTGGTCTTGAAGGCGAAGCGCACGAGCCCTCCCCTGCGGGGTCGTCGACGGAGCCCCGCCGAGGGTACCGGCGGGTGTCCGGACGCGAACCAGGACGCGTGGATCGCCGCGTGCGGCGCCGCGAGGCGCTCGGCAACGCCACGTGCGCGTAGCTCGTGGTCAGGAGGGGGCCGGGGCGGCGGGACGGCGCGGCTGGAGCATCTGGTCGAGCGCTGCGTGGAACTCGGCGTCGAGCTCGGCCGCGGCGACCCCGGCGAAGGGCTGGAACCGACCGCGCATCGTGACCCACCCCACGATGAAGCTCATGGCGAGGGCGACCTGGGCGCGATCGGGACCGGGCGGGTCGGCCTGCTGGAGCTTGAGGTGGAGCGCCTCCAGCGCGGGGACCTGCACCGGGTAGGACGGGTTCGAGCCGACCCGGAACGCCGAGCTCAGCGCGGCGAGGTCGATCGGGTTGTCGACGAGGTAGCCGGCGGCGACGTGGGCGGCCTCAGCGGGGTCCGCCGCCTCGATCGCCGCGGCGAACTCGGTCAGGATCGATGCGGCCGCCGCGGTGACCAGTGCGTCTCGGCCCTCGAAGTAGCGGTTGATGAGGCTGGGTTGGAGCCCGGCCTCCTCGCCGATGGCTCGGACGGTGAGGTCGTGGGCGGGGACCGCAACGAGCAGCCGGCGAGTGGCGGCCAGGAGCAGCTCCCGGATCTCCGGGGCCGAGCGGCGAGCGGTGACCCGGCCGTCGGTCGTGCGCGTCCTCATCGGTCCTGCTTACACGATCCCTCGACAGGTTGTGAACAAGCGATTACATTGGGCGCAGGGCAAGGCACCTAGGGGAGGCGTCATGGGGTTGGACGACGGCACGGAGTGCCCACGAGCACGCCGCGAGGGGCTCACGGTCGAGACGATCGACAACGAGGTCCTGGTCTTCGACGAGGCCTCGCAGCGCATGCACTGCCTCAACCGCTCCGCGGCGCTGGTGTGGGCGTACTGCGACGGCAGGACGCCGGTCGCCGAGATGGCCCGACGGCTCGGGAGCGAGCTCGGGGTCGAGGCCGACGCCGACGTCGTCCACTTCGCCCTGCGCCAGCTGGCCGAGCAGGATCTGCTCGAGGAGGCGCCGGCCCTGCCGAGCGGCGGCGCCCTGACCCGCCGGCAGCTGCTGGCCCGCCTGGGTGCCGCGGCGGTGATCGTGCCGGTGGTCACCTCGATCGCGGCCCCTCGTCCCGCTGCCGCGCTGAGCCCGGGGGGCACGACCATGACCACCAGCAGCGTGACCGGGACGATCACGGGGGTCGGCTGACGTGCGTGGGACGCACGGACGGCGCGGCGGCCTGAGCTCCCACGGGTCGATGCGGCTGCCGTGAGCTCGCAGTCCGACTACCGCGGCGAGTCGGTCGTCTTCATCCTCTCGCAGCATCGCTCCGGCTCCACGCTCCTGCAGCAGGTGCTGGGCGGGCACTCGCAGATCCGCACGGACGCCGAGCCGTTCGTCATGCTGCATCCGCTGTACGCGCTGAAGACCACCGGCTACCGGGCGGAGTACCTGGAGTGGGAGGCACGCGTGGCGGTGAGCGACTTCCTCGAGCACGTCGCCGGCGGGGAGGAGACCTACATCGAGGCGCTGCGAGCCATGGCCGCGGTGCTCTACGGGAAGGCGCTCGAGGGAACCGGCGCTCGCTACTTCGTCGACAAGACGCCGCGCTACACCACGATCATCCCCGAGCTGCACCGCGTGCTGCCCGAGGCGAAGTACATCGTGCTCCTGCGCAACCCCATGGCCATCCTGGCCTCGATGCTCGAGCGCATCGAGAAGCCGACCGCGTTCCAGCGGTTCACGCTCATCCGCAACGACACGGTCCTCGCTCCCCCACGGCTCCTCGCCGCCATCGACCGGCTCGGACCCGATGCCATCGTGGTCCACTACGAGGACCTGGTCGCCGAGCCCGAGCGCGTCGTCGCCGGCATCTGCGAGCGGCTCGGCCTCGACTTCGAGCCGGCGATGATCGACTACGGCGACCGCCCACCGCCACGGGGGCGGTTCTACGACCGGCGAGGCCTCCCCAGGTACCGCCGTCCGGAGCCGGCCAGCTTGGAGAAGTGGCGTGCGCTGGCCGACGATCCGCAGCGTCGTCACATCGCCCGGTCCATCCTGATGGAGCTCGGTCCCGAGGTGGTCGAACGGTTGGGCTACTCGTTCGACGATCTGCTGCAGGGCGTGTCGGACGGCACCGAGGGCACGGTGGTCTGCCCGTGGCCGTCGCTCATGCTGCCCGCGGTCGCCGCCGACGAGTACCTCGACGCCCTCCCGGGCAGCGCCGACTTCCCGCCCAGCACGACCGATCGGCGAGTCCGGCCGGCGACGCCCTCGCGCATCAGCGTCGTGATCCCCACCCATGGCAGTCCGACGCGCTTCGAGCGGGCGGTGCGCTCGGTGCTGCTCCAGGGGCGCCCGAACGTGGAGGTGATCGTCGCCCCCGACGCGTCGCAGCCGGGCAGCGACGAGGTCGTCGAGAAGTACCGGCCCTGGCTCGCAGCGGTCACCGAACCCGCCGCGGGGGGCTTCTTCGACGCCGTGCAGCGCGGTCTCGAGTGCGCCACCGGCGATGTGCTGACGTGGCTCCGCGCCGACCAGGAGCACCTGCCCTGGACGTTGGCGACGGTGGGCGAGATCCTCTCGGAGCGCACCGAGGTCGAGTGGCTCTGCGGGGAGGAGCACCTCGTGCTCGACGAGAACGGCCGGCCGGTGGGTCGCGAGCGCACGCCCACCAGCCTGTCGACGTGGGTCGGTCGACCCGACGGCGGCCACCTGACGCCGCTGCACTTCCCCTTCGTCCGCCGGACGCTGTGGGACCGGGCCGGCGCCCACTT
>JAHBSN010000332.1 GCA_019639095.1 Actinomycetota bacterium | reverse complement strand
CGGAGCGTCCTCACGTAGTGCTCACGCAGATCCTCCACGTGGCGGACCTCGAACCCTGCTCCTGCCATGGCGCTGACCGCCCGCCCGACCTCGAGGAGCTCACCGTCGGGGAACACGTAGCGCCCGACGAAGCTGTCGGCATCGATGCCAGGGGGCTGGCCGGCCGGACGACTGATGGCGTGGTTGAGGAACCGTCCACCCTCGTCGAGCAGTTCGTAGAGGTGGGAGAAGTAGACCCCCATCCGCTCGGCGCCCACGTGCTCGAACATGCCCACCGAGCTGATGGCATCGAACGGTCCGTCGGCCACCTGGCGGTAGTCCTGCACCCGGATCTCCACCCGTTGCTCGAGCCCGGCGTCGCGCACCCGCTCTCGGGCCAGCGCCGCCTGCTCGTTGGAGATGGTGATGCCCACCACCGACGCGCCGTGGTGCTTCGCCGCGTGGAGGGCCAGGGATCCCCACCCGCACCCGACATCGAGCAGCCGCGTGCCCGGGTGGACGTCGAGCTTGCGACAGATCAGTTCGTGCTTGGCTGCCTGCGCCTCGGTCAGGTCGACCTGGTCGTCGATCCAGTACGCGCAGGAGTAGGTGAGCGACGGGCCGAGGAGGAGCCGGTAGAAGTCGTTGCCGACGTCGTAGTGGTGGCTGATCGCCCGGGCGTCGCGGCGAAGCGTGTGCGTCGTCCCGCGCAGGTGCGCCTCCTCGGCCGGCAGGGGCGGGCGGGCCCCGATCACGCCGAGCGATCTCGCGGCTCGCAGGATCGCCAGCCACCCGGCACCGTCGAACCCCACGCGCACGTGGTGGTCGGCGCTCGCGAGCAGGTCCCGCACCGCGAGCAGCGCGAACACGTCGCCCTCGATGTCGAGGTGGCCCGACACGTGGGCCCTCGCGAGGCCGAGCTCGCCGGGGGCCCAGAGCAGGTGCTGCAGGGCCCGGGGACTGTGCACGACGACGGTCACCGGCGGGTCGGGCGGCCCGACGGAGCTGCCGTCCCACGCGCGCAGGGCGATGGGGAGCTGGCCGCCGAGCAGGCGTCGGACCACCGGTTCGAGGGTGCCGGCGACGGAGCTCGTGGTCGGGGTGGGGTGCAGGGCCATGGGGGCACCTCCGGTTCGAACGTCCGATGTCCACTCTTCCCCGAGGCGGCCGAGCCGAATCCAACGCGCCAGATCGGCGCGAACGCGGCCTGGGTACCGCACGTTCGGAGGGGGTGGGGTGGTGGGGGACGGGGGTACGCGAGACTGCGGGCATGGCCGTGAAGGTTGGGGTGTTCGGAGCAGCGGGACGGATGGGCGCCACGGTGTGCCGGGCGGTGGCCGACGACCCCGGCCTGGAGCTGGCCGCCGCGGTCGATCCGGGCGCCGCCGGGGAGAAGCTGCGCACCGTCGCCGGCGTGGACAGCGACCTCGAGGTGGCCGGTCGGCCCGAGCACCTGCTCGAGCATCCCGAGGTGATGGTCGACTTCACCCACCTGGAGGCGGCCCGCCACAACCTGGCGTGGTGCGCCGAGCGCGGCGTGCACGCCGTGGTGGGCACCACCGGGTTCACCGAGGAGGACCTGGAGCGGTTCCGGTCGACGTTCACCTCGAGCAACTGCCTCATCGCCCCCAACTTCGCCATCGGGGCGATCCTCATGATGCGCTTCGCCGAGCTGGCGGCGCCCTGGTTCGACACCGCCGAGGTGATCGAGCTCCACCACGACGCCAAGGTCGACTCGCCCTCGGGCACGGCCATGCGCACCGTCGAGCGCATGGCCGCCGCAAGCGACCGCTGGGCCGACGATCCCACCACCACCCACACCGTCCCGGGCGCCCGCGGCGGGGTGGGCCCGGCGGGGATCCACATCCACGCGGTGCGGATGCGGGGGATGGTGGCCCACCAGGAGGTGCTGCTCGGCGCCACGGGCCAGACCCTGTCGATCCGCCACGACTCCTACGACCGCAGCAGCTTCATGCCGGGCGTCGTGCTGGCCGCCACGCGCATCGCCGAGCTCCCCGGCGTCACCGTCGGCCTCGATGTCCTGCTCGACCTCTAGGCGGTTCGACCTCTAGGCCTGCTCGGGCTCGTCGAGGTCCTCGACGGCGTGCTCGAGCGACGCCAGGTCGTCCAGCTCCGAGCCCCCGGACCGGTGCTGCCACCACAGGCCGGCCAGCACCAGTGCGATGCTCGCCGCCACGATCGGGGCCCGGTGGTCGCCCACGAACCCGATGAGGGCGTCGATCTGGCGGCTGAACACGTCGCCCGCCACCGAGAAGATCCAGAGGCGCACGAGCGTGCCGACCACGGCCAGGACCATGAACCAGCCGAGCGAGAACCCGGTGGCGCCAGCCACCAGGCAGACCAGGTTGTTGGACGTGACGGCGATGACCGCCCAGCCCCACCGCCCGAAGTGGCGCTCCACGAACCGCAGCAGCGCGCCACCCCGGGGCGAGCGGCCCTCCGCCCACTCCACCGCGCGCACGCCGTACCACGCGCCCACCAGCCACACGAGGGGCTTGGTCACCAGCAGCCGGGTGGTCCCCACGGCGTAGTAGGTGAGCCCGTCGAGCGCGTTGACCGTGAGCACCAGGTAGCGGGGCTTCGCGTTGAGCAGGATGAGCGTGAGCGGGTGCCGATCCACCAGCGAGGCCCAGAGCGCGTCGCCGATCCAGCCGAGCACGATCGTGGCGCCGATGGTGCCGAAGACCAGGTTGCGCTGGAGCGGGGTCGGCGGCCCCAGGCGGGGACCGGCGACGGCCTCGGTCACGCGCCCGCGGGGGAGTCGCCGGCTCCGGCCTCCGCCTCGGCCTCGAGCTCGGCGTCCTCGGCGGTGAGCTCGGCCTCGATGTCGGCGATGTCGTCGTCGAGGTGGGCGAGGTCGGAGATGCCGTCGCGGCCGCCGCGGCGGTCGGACCACATCGACAGCGCCACGAGGACCACCGACACGCCCAGGATGGGCCAGCGGTAGTCGGTGATGAAGTCCTTGAGCGACCCGAGCGGACCCTCGAACGCGCTGCTGAAGGCCCGGATCAGCGCGAGCCGGCCGATCGTGCCCACGACGTTGGCGGCCATGAACGCCCCGAACGACATGCCCGACGCCCCGGCGAACAGCGACACCGGGTTGTTGGGGGCGACTGCCACCACCAGGAAGCGGGCCTTGTCGAAGCCGCGCTCGAGCATGCGCAGCAGCTCGCCGTAGGCCGGCGCCTTGCGCTCCATCCACCGGATGGCGGCGTCGCCGTACCAGCGCCCGAGCAGGAAGAACAGGGGATCGGGCGCCACCAGCCGGAGGAACCCGACCACGTAGAACGACCAGGCGCTGAGCTCGCCAGAGGCCAGCGCCAGGTTGCGGTTCTGGGCGTTGAGGCCGATGAACACGAGCGGGCGCTCGGTGACCAGCACCGAGAGGAAGATGTTGCCGAGGTTCGACGCCACCACGAACGCGATGAGGGTGCCCACCACCAGGTTGCGGGCGGCGGCGCTGGGCGGGCCCGGGTGAGGGCGGTGGTGGCCGGCCTCGTGCTCGGTCGGGGGCTGCTCGTCCAAGGGTCCAGTGTGGCAGGTGACCAGGCCCGGGGTGCCCCGCGGCAGGACCGCCGAAGGCGGCCGTCGCCGGGCGCAACTAGGTTCCGGGCGTCGTCGACACCAAGGGGAACCTCGCATGCAGGGCCTGATGCAGGACCAACCACTCACCCTCCCGCTCATCTTCCAGCGGGCCGAGCAGCTGTTCCCGAACAAGGAGGTGGTGACGGCGCTGCCCACCGGGCGCGAGCGCATCTCCTACGGGCGGTGGGCCGAGCGCACCCGCCGCCTCGGCGGCGTGCTCGACGCGCTCGGCATCTCCGCCGACGGGCGCGTGGCCACCTTCTCCTGGAACACCGCCCGCCACCTCGAGCTCTACTTCGCCGCCCCGTGCACCGGCCGGGTGCTGCACACGCTGAACCTGCGCCTGTTCCCCGAGCAGGTCACCTACATCGTGAACCACGCCGAGGACGAGGTGATCTTCGTCGATCGGTCGCTGGCCG
>JAHBSN010000331.1 GCA_019639095.1 Actinomycetota bacterium | reverse complement strand
CCGGTGAACCACCAGTTCTCGAAGTCCTGGGCTGCGGAGCAGCTGCTCCGGACGACGTTCGAGCCCACCGGCGTGCGGTACCTGTCGCTGCTGCGGCCGATGAGCGAGCTCGGGATCGGGGCCTCGGTGGCGGCTCGGGGCCTGGCCCCGCACATCGTCTCGTGCAACCGGGTCTTCACGGTGTGGAGCGCCAGCACTGCGAGCCGAGAGCAGCGGCCGTGCGGGTCGTGCGCCAAGTGCCTCTTCACCGCCCTGATGGTGGCGCCGGCCTCGTCGCCCGAGGCGGTGGCCGAGCGCTACGGCGGGGCGCTGCTCGACGAGCCCGACAACGTCGACGAGGTCCGCGCCCTGTGGTCCGACGAGAAGCCGTTCGATTGCGTGGGGGAGCGCCTCGAGTCGGCCGCCGCCGTGGTGCTGCTGTCGCGGACCGATGGGTGGCGGTCGCAGGCGGTGGTGGCGGCGCTGGCGGACGAGGCGGCCGGGTTGCTCTCGTCGGCGGGGGTCGATCCCGGCTCCTTCCTCGCGCTCGGCTCGCTGGACAGGTTGCCGGCGGACTACCGCGACGTCGTGGCGTCGGTGGCGCCGGACCTCGCCGCCGTGCCGGCGCTCGCCCATGCGCCTCGCTGATCTGCGCGGGCGCCGCGTGGCGCTGCTCGGGCTCGGCGCCGACGTGGCCGCCGCGGTCGGCGAGATCGTGGCGGCCGGGCCGCTCGAGGTGGTGGTGGTCGACGACCGTGCCGAGGTCCGGTCGGGCTTGCCCGAGGGCGTGTCGCGGGCGGTGGGCCTGGCCGAGGCGGCCTCGTCGGCATCGGTGCTGGTGCGGTCGCCCGGGTTCCCCCGGTACCGACCGGAGCTGGTGGCCGCGTGCGAGGCCGGCGCGGAGATGACGACGCCGCTCGACCTGTGGGTGGGCACCCACGGCGCCGGACGGACGATCGTCGGGATCACCGGCACCAAGGGCAAGTCGACGGTGACGTCGCTGCTCGGCACCATGGCGGCCGAGGCCGGGCTGCGGGTGGGGGTTGCCGGCAACCTCGGTGTGCCCGTGTTCGATCCGGGTTGGGATCAGGATGCGCCGCTCGTCGTGCTCGAGGTGTCGAGCTACCAGGCGGCAGACCTGCACCACGTGCCCGATGTCGCGGTGCTCACGTTTCTCGCGGAGGACCACCTCTCCTGGCACGGGGGTCGCGAGCGGTACGTGGCCGACAAGCTGCGGCTGCTGCGCAACGAGGGTGGCGTGGCGGGACGGATCCTGGTGGCGGCCGACGGCGGCTCAGCGGCGGCGGCGGTGACGGGTGCGGGGCTGGAGGCCGAGGTGGTGGCTCCGCCGGTTGGTGCGCCGGCCACCGTGCCGGTGCACCGCCTGGCCAACGCGGCATTGGCCGCAGCTGCGCTGGCGGCGGCGGGTGGGCCCAGGTTGGACGACGACGCGGTGGTGGCAGCGGCCCAGGGGAGCCTGCCGGGCCGCCTCGATCCGTGCCCGGGGCCGACCGGGGTGCTGTGCGTCGACGATGCGCTGGCGTCCAACCCGTCGGCCACCGCCGCGGGGCTGGCGTGGTTGCGGTCGCTGGGGCGGCCCACCGTGGTCATCCTGGGTGGGGCGGACCGCGGGGTGGATCCGGCGCCGCTGGTCGAGGAGGCGGCTCGCTGGGCCCCGGGGTGGTTGCGCGCCGTGGTCGTGCCGGACAACGGGGGTGCGCTCGCGGCGGCCGCAGGGATCCCGGTCGTGGGCGCCGCGGCGGACGCGGCCGACGCGGTCGCCGTCGCCCTCCCCGTCGTCGGCGCAGGCGGCGCGCTCCTGTTCTCGCCGGCGGCGCCGACCCCCGCCGGTGCCGGCAACTGGGCCTCCCGCTCCGCCGCCTTCCGCGCCGCCACCCACCCCTGACCCACCCGCATCCTGCGTGTTTGGCGCAGATTCTGCGCAGATTCTGCGCCAAACACGGCGGGCACGGGGTCGGAGGTGGGGCTGGGGCGGTCGGGTGGGTGTCAGTGGGGTCGGGGATGATGGGGTCGGCCACCCGGGCACACAGCCGGCGAGCCGCTCGGTGCCCTGGGGCCACTCGCCCGCACCCGATCAGCCACCGGACCGGGAGCCTCCCGATGGACACCGCCGACACCGACCAGCCCAGCGCGGCCGACCTCCCCCTCACCACGCACGGGCTCGCTGCCGCCCTCACCGCGGCCACCAGCCGGGACCGCCGGGTGCCGACACCGCCGGTGGCCGGGCGCGGCCTCGCGGCCAACCGCCGATGGGCCGGGCTCTCGCGGTCACGTCGCCTCCAGCTCCAGCTCCGGCGAGACGAGCTCCTGCACGTCGCCGCCGCCTACGAGGCCCAGATCGACGAGATCACCACCGCTCGCCTCGATGCCCTCTACGAGTCCGACGCCGTCCGGGAGGAGCTCTGGCCGGTCGTGCCCGGTCGCAAGGGCCGCCGCCCGCCGGCCGTGGGCGAACCGCCGATCCCACCCATCCACCCCGACGCCCGCCCCGTCGCCGGCCGGGCGCTGCGAGACGCCGTCCGCGCCATCCTCCGCCACCACGGCGCCACCAGCCTCCGGACGCTCCACGCGCTCCTGCACCACTACGGGTACGAGATCGCCGCCTCGCACCCGGCCAAGACCCTGGCCGACGCCCTGGGCTACGAGACCAGGGAGGGTCGCACCGCCCGGGTGCGACGAGGGGTGTACGTCCTGGTCGAGGCCGGCGGCCGAGGTGGCCGAGCTGCGCGCCACGAGCCGCCGCTCGTGGACCCGTGGCTCCAGGGCGACCAACCCTCGTGGATCGGGTACCCCGGCTTCGGCGAGCCGCCCGATCAGGGGTCCGATGCCGACCCCTGGAGCGACCCGAACGCCGCCACCACCGCCTCCGTCGCCGGCCCGGGAACCGACGGCAGCGCCACGCCGTCCACCGACGCCACCGGCTGCACGTCGCGAGTCGAGGAGGTCACGAACGCCTCGTCGGCCCGCCGCAGGTCCGCCAGCGTCAGGTCGTCGCGCGGCACCACCGGCACGAGCTCGCACACCAGCTCGCGCGTCACCCCGGGGAGGCAGCCGGTGGCCAGCGAGGGCGTCGACAACACCCCGTCGAGCACCACGAACACGTTCGAGCCGGTGCCTTCGGCCAGGACGCCCGCCGGCGTGGCCAGCACCGCCTCGTCGGCGTCGCGCCGGCGCGCTTCGGCCAGGGCGAGCACGTCGTCGAGCGCCGATGTCACCTTGGCGCCACGTGACGGCCGGTCCGGATTGCGCGTCCAGGGCACGGTGGCCAGCCGCGCCGGCCCGGCCCACGCCGTCCCCGGACCCGCCGCCACCACCAGCGCGGGCGAGGCGGCCACCGCCCCCGGCCCGAGCGGCGCCGCACCCCCCGTCACCGTGAGGCGCAGCCGACCGAGATCGCCCGGCCATCCGCCACCGCCGCGAGCAGCCGCAACCACCGCCTCGCACGCCGTTCGCAACGCCCCGTCGTCCCACGGCACCTCCAGCCCGACCACCGCCGCCGACCGGCGCAGTCGGGCGAGGTGGCGGGTGAGCGCGAACGGCGTCCCCGCCACCACCTTCAGGGTCTCGTACACGCCTTCGCCGAGCAGCAGCCCACGGTCGAGCGCCGGAACCCGTGCCTCGTCCGCAGGCACCGCCACCGGGTGGGGCGCGGCGTCGTCGCGCCCGCCCCGGCCTCCGCCCCCGTCCACCCACACCCAGGTGGTCACGGGCCGAGCGCCCCCGCGGGCGTCCCCGCCGCCACCCGCAGCAGCCGCCGCGCCTTGAGCTCGGTCTCCTCCCACTCGCCACCGGGGTCGGAGTCCCACGTGATGCCACCGCCGGTCCCGAACCGGATCTCGCCGTCGGCGAACCAGAAGGTCCGGATCGCCACGTTCAGCGAGCCGGTCCGCCGATCAGCGTCCACCCAGCCCACCGCGCCGCAGTACACGCCCCGCGACACCGGCTCGAGCCGATCGATGTGCTCGAGCGCCGCCAGCTTCGGCGCGCCGGTGACCGAGCCCGGCGGGAACGTGGCGGCGATGGCGTCGGCCCACCCGAGCCCTGG
>JAHBSN010000330.1 GCA_019639095.1 Actinomycetota bacterium | reverse complement strand
CCTTCGCGACGTGGACCGACCGCGGCCACCTGGAGGCCCGCTACCTCGCCGCCTGCCGCCGCCAGCTCGTGGAGGCCGCGCCAGGCCTCCCGCCGGTCACGAGCGCCTTCGTGGGCGGTGGCACGCCGACCCTCGTGTCCGCCGAGGCCCTGCTGGCGGTGCTCGACGCCATCCCGCTGGCGCCGGACGCCGAGGTGACCGTGGAGTGCAACCCCGACGACCTCGACGAGCGCCTCGCCGCCGCCTATGCCGCCGGGGGCGTGACGCGCCTATCGATCGGCGTGCAATCGATGGTGCCCGAGGTGCTCCGCACCCTCGGACGCGAGCACCGACCCGAGAACGTGCACCGAGCCGCCGGCGCCGCGCGCGCCGCCGGCCTGCCGTTCAACGTCGACCTGGTCTACGGCGCCGCCGGCGAGACCCTCCAGCAGTGGGAGGACACGCTCGACGCCGCCATCGCCTTCGAGCCCGCCCACGTCTCCGCCTACGCCCTCACCGTGGAGGCCGGCACGCCGCTGGCCGCCGATCCGGCTCGCCACCCCGACGACGACACCCAGGCCGACCAGTACGTGCTCGCCACGGAGAAGCTCGGCGCGGCGGGGTTCGAGTGGTACGAGATCTCCAACTGGGCCAAGCCCGGCCACGAGTGCCGCCACAACCTCCTCTACTGGACCGGCGGCGAGTACCTCGCGGTCGGCTGCGCCGCGCACGGCCACGTGGCCGGCCGGCGGCACTGGAACCTGCGGACCCCGGAGCGGTACGTGGCCGCGATCGAGGAAGGGCGGTCGCCCGAGGCCGGCGCTGAGGAGCTCGACCCGCGGGAGCGGCGGGTCGAGGGGCTCCAGCTCGCCATCCGGACCCGGGGAGGGGTGGCCGGGTCCGACGTCGACGACGCCGTGGTCGACGAGCTGGAGGGCCTGGTGGAGCGTCGGGGAGACCGCGTGGTGCTGACCCCGGCGGGCCGCCTGCTCGCCAACGAGGTGGCCATCCGCCTCGGGTGAGCCGGGGTCGGCCCGCGGCCGATCAGGCGACGAGGTCGGCCACCTCGGCCAGCTGCCGCACCCGATCGCAGTCGACCGACGACCGCAGGTCGAACGGGTCCACCAGCACCGGGTGGACCCCGGCGGCGCGGGCGCCCCGCACGTCGTACTGGTAGGCGTCGCCGACGTGGAGGGCGCGGTCGGGGGTGGTGCCGGCGAGCTCGAGGGCCAGCTCGAAGATGCGGGGATCGGGCTTGGCCACCCCCACCACCCCCGAGTCGACGATCGCCGCCACCTCCACGCCGGGGCCGGGACCCACCTGGAGCAGGCCGGTACCGGTGAGCAGCTCGGCCACCGTGCCGTCGGCGTTCGACACGACCACGATCGGGGTGCCGGTGGCGGCGATGGCGGCCAGGCCCTCCGCGGCGCCCGGCAGCGGTGCGGTCCAGAGCCCACCGGCCTTCCACAGCTCGTCGAGGGCTCGGCCGACGTCGGCCAGGAGGTGGTCGGCCACACCGAGGTGTCGGGCGTAGGCGGCGTGGTAGTCGTCGAACACCTCGGGCTCGGCCTCGACGCGGTCGATGGCCAGGACGCCGTGGTAGTGCGCGGCCACCTGGAGGGCGACGTCGACCTCGACCCCGAGCTGGGCGAAGCGCCGGGCGATGAGGTCGGGGTGCGGGGTCACGAGCACGCCCCCGGCGTCGAGGAACACCACGTCGAATCGTCGGGCGGTCACGGTCGTCACGGTAGACGGGGGCTGGGTAGCCTCCCGACCGTGCTGCGGGACCCCGTGGCGCCGCGGGGGCGGCGCCGGGCGGTGGTGGTGGCCCTGGCGATCGTCGCCGGCGGCCTGGCGGCGATCGCCCCGTGGGCGACCGGACCGGCGGCCGAGGCCACCGCCCCCTTCTCGTTCCGCGCCGTGGCCGACGCCACCGCCGACGCCGCCCGCCCGCACGTCGCCCTGGGTGGGCAGCGCTCGCTGACCGCCGACGGCTCGCCGCGTCGGGTGACCTACGTCCGCTTCTCGGTGGCGGGGCTGCGCCAGCCGGTGCTCCGGGCCCGGCTGCGGGTCCACGTCCAGGACAGCACCGCCGGCCCGAGCCCCTCGGCCGGAGCGGTGGCCCCGGTGGCATCCACCACCTGGTCCGAGGCGCGCACAACCTGGGCGAACCGGCCGGTGGTGGGGGCCCGCCTGGGCCCGTTCCGGGGGGCCGCCCGGGCCGGCCGCTGGATCGAGTTCGATGTGACCGCCGCCGTGCGCGGCAACGGTCCGGTGAGCCTGGCCATCGTGCAGAGCGACCCCGACGGGGTGTTCTACGACGCTCGCGAGGCCGGCGCGGCGGTGGCGCCCCGGCTCGTGGTGGCCACCGGGGCCCGCCCGGCTCCCACCACGACCCGGCCGCCCACCTCGAGCACCGATCGGCTGCTGCTCGCCGCCGGCGACGTGGCCGGCTGCACCTGGGACGGCGACGAGCTCACCGCCCGGATCATCGACCGCTACCCGGGCGTGACCGTGGCCGGCCTGGGCGACATGGTCCAGGTGCGGGGGACCGCCGCGGAGTTCCGGGACTGCTACGCCCCCACCTGGGGCCGGTTCCGGGACCGGACCCGCCCGGCGGTCGGCAACCACGAGTACCTCACCGCCGGGGCCGGGCCGTACTGGGACTACTTCGG
Organism: Actinomycetota bacterium; assembly: GCA_019639095.1. Classification (GTDB taxonomy): domain Bacteria; phylum Actinomycetota; class Acidimicrobiia; order Acidimicrobiales; family Iamiaceae; genus Aquihabitans. Next base: position 1,402 of record JAHBSN010000330.1, on the reverse strand, counting down.
CAGCGCGGCCGGAGCTCGCGGCAAGGGCTGGTACTCCTACGACATCGGGTCGTCGTGGCACGTCGTGGTGCTGAACGCCAACTGCTGGGAGGCGGGGGCGAGCTGCAAGAAGGGCTCGGAGCAGGAGCGATGGCTGCGCGCCGACCTGGCGGCGCACGCCCGGCCCTGCACCCTGGCCTACTGGCACCAGCCGCTCTTCTCGTCGATCGAGGGGCTCGACTCGGTGCGGCCGCTGTGGGACGCCCTCTACGACGCGGGCGCCGATCTCGTGCTCAACGGCCACAAGCACGGCTACGAGCGCTTCGCTCCCCAGCGGCCCGATGGCACCCGGGACCCCGCTCGGGGCCTGCGGGAGATCGTGGCCGCCACGGGTGGGGCGCCCGACTTCCTCCCGTTCGGCGCGCCGCTGCCGAACAGCGAGGTGCGCGCCACCAGGGTGCACGGCGTGCTGAAGCTGACCCTGTCGACCACCGGCTACCGGTGGGACCTCCTCCCGGCGGCGGACACGTCGTTCACCGACTCCGGCTCGGGCGCCTGCCACTGACGCCCGGGGGTACGGTCCGGCGATGTCCCACCACCAGCGACCGGCCGTGCCCGAGGTGGTGCTCGAACCGCTCGACGACGGCTCGGCGCGCCCGTCGGTGCTCCAGCAGCTCGCCGCCCTCGGGCTCGTGGCCGGGCCGGTGGCCTTCGTGGCCGCGTGGGCCACCGCCGGCGTCGCCACCGAGGGCTACTCGGCGGTCCAGCAGGCCATCAGCGAGCTGGCCGCGGTCGACGCCCCCCACCGCAGCATCGTGACGCTCGGCCTCGTGGCCTACGGCGCCTACCTGCTGGCCGCCGTGCCGCTGCTGCGCCGCTCCGCGATCGGCGCGTGCTGGCCGGCCGTGGCGGTGAACGCCCTCGCCACGTGGGCGGTGGCGGCCCTCCCGCTCCACCGCTCCGACCTCGTCGACCTCGCCCACGGGGTGGCCGCCACGGTGGGCTACGTGTCGCTCGCCGCCGCACCCGCCCTGGCGGTGGCGCCGCTCACGAGGACCGGACGGTCCGCCGCCGGGACCGCATCGGCGCTGGCGGCGGCCGCGATCGCCATCGCGCTGTCGGCCTCCACGTGGGTGGACGCCAACGGACTGGCCCAGCGGGTGGGGCTGGGCATCGGCGACCTCTGGTTGGTGGCCGTGGGCCTGTCGTTGGCGGGTGGTCGCCTGGGACCGACCCCGCCGCAGCGGGACTAGCGCGCGAGCGGCTTGTACTTGATGCGGTGGGGCTGGTCGGCCTCGGCGCCGAGCTCGCGCTTGCGGAACGCCTCGTACTCGCTGAAGTTGCCCTCGAACCAGCGCACCTGGCTGTCGCCCTCGAAGGCAAGCATGTGGGTGGCGATGCGGTCGAGGAACCAGCGGTCGTG
>JAHBSN010000033.1 GCA_019639095.1 Actinomycetota bacterium | reverse complement strand
GCGGCTGGCGGTGCTGCCCGACGGCGCGGTGGCGATCGGCATCGGCGACCTGCTCGATCCCGACCGCACCCCCGATCCGGAGGCACCCAACGGCAAGGTCCTGCGCATCGACGGCGTCGACGCGACCACGCCGCTCGCCGGCGGCCTCAACAACCCGTTCGCCCTGGCGCCCGGGCCCAACGGCACCCTCTGGGTGGCCGACAACGCGCCGGGCCGTCGCCCCGAGCGCCTCCTGGAGCTGTCGGCCACGGCTGCGGCCGGATCCCGCCCCGACGCCGTGCCCGAGCCCCGGGTGGTGGCGTCCTGGAGCGACACCCGGGTGCCCTCGGGCCTGGCCTGGCTCGCCGACGGCCGCCTCGCGCTCTGCTCCTACGCCACCTCCGAGCTGCGGGTGGTCGACGCCGACGAGGTCGACCGGCTCGACGACCCCGACACCGGGGTGCTCGTGGCCGACGACTGCCGGTACGGCGTGGTGGCGCTGCCCGGCGGCGGGCTCGCCTACGCCGCCGAGGACGAGGTGGTCATCCTCCGCCCGACCTGAGCCGACACCGCTCGGGCCACCTCACGAAGTCCTCACATCGCGGGAGCAGGATGGGCCCATGACCACGAGCGACCGCTCCGCCATCGCCTGGCTGCACCGTCGGGTCGGGTTCGGCCTGGCGCCCGGGGAGCTGGACCGGCTGGAGGAGCTGGGGGTCGACGCCGTGGTGGACCGCCTGGTGGACCCCGACCGCCACGGCGCAGCGCCCAGGCGCGACCCGTGGCAGGGCCTGCGCTTCAGCCAGGTGCCGACCCAGGGCACGAACTACCGGGCCGAGTCCGTCGCCGCCATCGGCGCCTGGATGGACCACCTGTCCTCCACCGGCCGTCCCACCGAGTCGTGGCTCACCTGGTTCTGGCACAACCACTTCCCCACGGCCGTGGCCAAGGTGCGCCTCGCCGGGCTGATGGTCACCCAGCTCCGCCTGTTCCAGCGGGCCGGCTCCGGCTCGTTCGCCGCGCTGCTCCGCGGCGTCACGGTCGACCCGGCGATGCTCGTCTGGCTCGACGGCCGGGAGAACACGAAGGCCACGCCGAACGAGAACTACGGCCGCGAGGTGATGGAGCTGTTCGCCCTCGGGGTCGGCCACTACACCGAGGCCGACGTGAAGGCCTGCGCCGCCGCCCTGAGCGGGTGGAAGCTGGCGCCGGGCGCGACCACCGCCTCGCGCTTCGTGCCCGCACAGCACGACGCCCGCCCCCAGCGCCTGCTCGGTCGCACCGTCACCGACGTCGACTCGGTGGTGGCCACGCTCGTGGCCCAGCCGGCGTGTCCGGTCCACATCGCCGGCGCGTTCCAGGACGCGATCCTGGGCACCGCGGACGCCGGGCTCACCGCCGACCTGGCCCGCCGGTTCCGGGCGTCGAACCTCAGCGTGCGGACCCTGCTGCGCGCCACCATCGAGGCCGGGCTGGCCCGCCTCGACGGCCCGCCGAGCGCCCGGCCCGACGTGGTGGTGGCGCCGGCGCCGTGGCTGGCCGCCGCCCGGCGGGCCACCGGCGGCACCGTCTCGCGCCAGGACGGAGCCCGACACCTCCTCGCCGCCGGACAGATCCCGATGAACCCGCCCAACGTCGGGGGGTGGCCCGGCGGGCCGGCGTGGCTGTCGACGTCGACCACCGTGGCCCGGGCCAACCTGGCCGCCGCGATCGCCGCCACCACGAAGGACTCCTCACCGGTGCTGCGGGCGGCGGCCTCGGGCGACGACGCCCGGCTCGCCGACCTGCTGTGCCGGCCCGAGGGGTTCGGGCGCGCCACCCGCAACGCCCTCGCCGACGCCCGGCGCGCCGGCGGCCGACCTGGGGTGGCGGCCCTGGCCGTCGCCCTCGCCTCCCCCGACCTCACGGTGGCCTGACATGACCGACGAACGAGACCTCGACCTCAGCCGGCGGAGCTTCGTGGGCCTGGCCGCCGGCGGAGCGCTCGCCGGCGCCGCCGCCTGGGCCGGCCTGGTGGAGTCGGCGGTGGCGGCCGGCGCCGAGGCGACCGCGGCCGGGAAGGTGGCCACCGATCGCGTCCTCGTGGTGGTGCAGGAGGGCGGCGGCAACGACGGCCTCAACACCGTCGTGCCGATCACCGGTCGCTACCACGACCTGCGACCCACGCTCGGGCTGGCCGACAGCTCCCTCGTGCGGCTGACGGGCGAGACCGGCTACGGCCTGCACCCGTCGCTGAAGCCGCTGGCCGCGCTCTGGGGCGCGAAGCAGCTCTCGATCGTCCAGGGCGTCGGGTACCCCGACAACAGCCGCTCGCACTTCCAGGCCCTCGACTCGTGGTGGAGCGCCACGCCGGGCCGCGCCGCCACCACCGGCTGGCTCGGCCGCTGGCTCGACGCGACCTCCACCGGCGCCGACCCGCTCCGGGCGGTGAGCATCGGCGGCGGCAACCCGGCGCTGCGCGCCGCCCGGTCGCCGTCGACGGCCATCGTCGACCCGGCCGGGTTCTCGCTGGCCGCACCCCCCGGGGTGAGCGCCGCGAAGCTCGCCGCCGCGCTGGTCCGCTGCGCCTCGCCCGTGGAGGGCGGGGGCATGCGCGCCGCCGCCCAGCGGGCCATCGCCACCGCGTCCGACGTGGCCGAGCGGGTGGCCGCCGCCGACCTCGACCGCGCTCTTCCCGCCGTGCCGGCGGATGCCGGCTCCGGCGAGTACGTGGCCGGCGACGTCACCGCGGGCCTCCAGGTGGCGGCCAACCTGATCGCCGCGAACCTCGGGACCCGCGTGATCGTCGTGAACGCCGGCGGGTTCGACACCCACGCCAACCAGGCCACCACCCACCGCGCCCTGCTCGCCGACCTCGGTGGGGGCATCGCCCGCTTCCAGCAGGCCGTGGCCAAGAGCGGACAGGCGGCGCGCGTCCTGCTCGTGACCACGAGCGAGTTCGGCCGCCGAGCCCGGGAGAACGGCTCGGGCACCGACCACGGCAACGGCGGCACCCACCTGGTGGTGGGGCCCGGCGTGAAGGGGTCGATCGTGGGGACGCCCAACCTCGCCAAGCTCGACCCGCAGGGCGACGTGGCGGCATCGATCGACGTGCGCTCGCTCTACGCCATCGCGCTGAGCTGGTTGGGCGGCCCGGTCGACGAGGTGCTCGGCCGCTCGTGGGACACCTACGGCGTGCTGCGCTGACCATCCGCACCGGCGAGCGCGACATCCGCCACGGGCGGCGGCGCCGTAGAGCGGTGGACAGGTCGGCCCGGCTGGCCGATCATGGGTGAACACCGTTTACGAGCGTGGGGAGCGAGACATGGGGACGACGAGCCGACGTCGGATGGCGCGGGTGGCCGTGGTGGCCGCCGCGGTGGTGGCGGTCGCGTCGCTGTCGGCGTGCGAGCCCAGCTACACCGTGAAGGACACCAAGGTGACCCTGGCGGTCCCCTGCGGCGGCACCACCACGGTGGACGCGCGGTGGGCGTTCCCCGAAGGCGTGACCCCCACGGGGATGATCTGGCTCCAGCACGGGTTCGCCCGGTCCGGCGACAACGTGGCCGATCTCATGCGCCGCTACTCGGCCCGGGGCTACGTGGTGGTGGCACCGTCGTTCTCGGCCTTCGGTGGCTGCGCCATCAACGCCGCCGCCCTACACGCGGCGGTGGCCTCGCTGATCGCGGGTTCGCCGTCGCCCACCTCCGCGCTCCAGGTGAGCGCGAACGCCGCTCGCAGCGCGCTCGGGCTCCCGGCGGTCACCCTCCCGACCAACATCGTGCTGTCGGGCCACTCGGCCGGCGGCGCCGCCATGACGGCCGTGGGCGGCGCCCTCGCGTCGAACCCCGACCCCGCGGTGTCGAGCCGCCTGAAGGGCGTCGTCCTGCTCGACCCGGTGGAGAACGCCGACAACGCCATGGCCGCGAACCTGCCGAAGCTGGCCGCGCTCCCGGTGCTCACCATCTCCGGCGGCGACAGCTCGTGCAACGCCAACAGCAGCGGCACCAAGGCCCTGCTGCCCACCCGCACCGGCTTCGCCGGCGTGCGGCTCCCCTCGGGCTGCCACTGCGATGCCGAGGCCGACACCACCGACGTCCTCTGCACGCTGGTGTGCGGCACGCCCCAGCAGAAGAACAAGGACGCCCTGCGGGACCTGGCCGTCGACTGGGCCCACAGCATGCTGAAGGGGTCGCCGGTGGCGTCGGTCTACCCCGGTGGCGAGACCTACGAGCAGCTCCTCGCCGCCGGCACCATCGTCACCCTCACGGGCACCGCCGGCGGCTGACGCGCCCTCGCCCCGCGGGTCGCGTACCGTTGCCCGCCATGCGCACCCACACCCCGAGCGGCGTCCTGGCCGCCACCGTGATCTCGCTCGCCCTCGTCGTGACCGCCTGCGGGAGCGACGGCGGGTCCGACAGCAGCCCGGCCGACGAGCCCACCACCACGGTGGCCACCACCACCGCCGACGCCACGCCGGGCAACCCCGACACGTCGCTGCCCTCGGGCGAGCAGGTGTGCACCAAGGTCCCCGCCGCCGTCGTGTCCGACGAGCTGGGGCTCGACGTCACCACCGCCACGCCGAGCGATCCCACCGCCGACCAGGCCCCCACCTGCACCTACGCCTACACCAACGCCGACGGGGGCGCCGGTGCCGCCACCGTCTCGGTGCTGCGCCCGCTCGACATGAACGGCAACGCCGGGTCCGAGGGCTACAAGTCGTTCGTCGAGCTCAACAAGGGGATCGCCTCCAGCGTCGACTTCACCGAGACGCCCCTCGACATCGGCCGCCAGGCCGTGCGGTTCACCGGGGCCACCACCCACGCCGGCATCGTCGACACCGGCACCCAGGTCGTCTCCGTGGTCGTGCCCAAGGGCGATGCCTCCGGCGAGCAGGTGGACGCCCTCCTGGCCGCCGTCACCACCGCCATCGGCTGACACCCGGGCAGCGCCCCGGCCACCTCGGGGTACGGTCCGGCGGTGCTCGTCGAGATCTTCACCGCCCTCATCCGCGACCTCCTCGAGCAGGCCGGCGGAGCCCTGCCTCGGGCCGAGCTCGAGGCGGAGCTGGCCGAGGAGCTCGAGGACACCGCGCTCCGCGGCGCCCCCGTCGAGCGGGTGCAGCAGCTGGTGGACCAGGTGGTGGCCGGCGGCCCGCTGATGGCGGTGGGCGACGAGGTGGTCGACGTGGCCACGCTCATCGAGCACGTGGGATTCGCGCACCGGCTCTCCGCCGAGGAGATCGCCGCCGACCACCTCGAGCTCGACGCCGACCTCGCCCTCGTCGCCCGGATCGCCGCGCCCGACAGCGGCGGGGGCCTGCACCGGCCCGACGCCACGCCGCTGCGCCTGCTGGTGGAGGACGCCGATCACCTCGGTCCCGGCGGCACCGACCTGCGAACGACCCGGTTGGCGGGTCCGGCCGGCTGGCTCGCGCCGTACGCCCCCGGCTCGTTGGTGGTGGTGTCGGTCGCCGACGGCACGCTCCGCCTGCGGGCCCTCACCGCCGACGAGCCCGAGCCCACCCCCGAGCAGGGCGCCGAGGCCGGGTCCCGGCTCCGCACCGATCTGCTCGCCGCCCTCCAGGCGGCCACCGAGGGCGACGGCAGCCCGGCCGGCGTCGACCAGCTGCAGGCCGCGGGGATGCAGGGCGGGTGGTTCGAGCCCGGTCCCGACCAGCCGCCGTTCGGCGAGGTCCTCGCCGGCGCGGGTCTGGAGCGCAGCGGCGACCTGGCCGCCCTCCCGGACCGGTGGGCCCCCTTCGCCTCTGTGGCCGACGCCATCGTGGTGCTCGCCCGCCACGGCGACCACCTGGAGCCACCGGAGACCTCGGCGCTGCGCACCGTCCTCGACGCCTTCCGGGACTGGCGCGCCGACCGGTCGACCGCACCAGCCCGATCGGCGCTGGCGCCGATGCACCGCATGCCCGAGGCCGCGCTGTGCCTGGAGGAGGAGCTGGTGCGGGCCGACCCCTCGGGCGAGGACCTGGCCGCGTTCCTCGACGCGTTCGAACGGCCCGGCGGGTCGGTGGCGGCGGTGCTCGACACGCTGCGGGCCCTGGCCGCCGAGCTCACCGGACGCCCCGAGGACGCCGAGGCGCACCTCGAGGCCGCCCGCCGCGCCGCGCCCGACTGGTTCCCCGCCACCGAGGCGCTTGCCCACCTCCACGAGGTCCGGGGCCGCACCCAGGAGGCGGTGAACCTGCTCCAGACCACGCGCACCGCCCAGGACGCCGAGCTGCAGATCCTGCGGCTGCGGGCCCGCCTGTCGAGCACGTCGGTCGGTCGCAACGACCCGTGCCCCTGCGGCTCGGGACGCAAGTACAAGCAGTGCCACGTCGGGCAGACGCTGCTCCCACCGGAGGTCCAGGTGTCGTGGCTGCTCGACAAGGCCCGCACCCACCTGAACCGGTTCGGACCCTTCGCCGTGACCGATCGGCTGCCGGCGCGCACCGACCTCCACGCCGACGCCGAGCTGATGGCCGCCGATGTGGCGCTGTTCGGCCACGGCTGCCTGCAGGGGTTCCTCGAAACCCGCCGCGCCCTGCTCCCCGCCGACGAGGTGGCCCTGGCCGAGGCCTGGACCACCGGGAACCGGCCCGGGCTCTACCGCGTGGTGGGCGGCGACTACGGCGACCGCACCTCCGACGCCGCCGACGGCGAGACCGTGGTGCTCGTCGACATCGCCACCGACGAGCCGTACGTGGTGCAGGGCACCGCCCTGTTCGACGAGTCCACCCTGGCCGACGTGGTGTGGTGCCGCCTCCTGCCCGACGGCGAGCGGTGGTGGACCAGCGGCTTCGCCCGGGGCGTGGAGGCCGACGAGGTGGCGATCCTGGCCGCCGCCACCGCAACCGCCGAGCCGCGCGACCTGCTGCGGGCGCTGCTCGGCGAGCCGGTGGGCATCCGGGTGGACGCCGCCGACGGCACACCGATGGTGGAGGCCACCTCGTCGTGGGACGTGGGCGACGACGGCGACGCGGCGCGGGCGGTGCTCGACGAGGTGGCCGAGCGCGACGGCGACGCCTGGACGGTGGCCGACGACCACGGCGTGGGCCTGCGCCTGGCGCTGGTGGGCCCGATCGACCTGTCCGGGTTCGCAGGCCTCGAGGCGTTCGACGAGCTCGACCCCGAGGAGCAGGCCGAGCTCGACGCCCTGGCGCACCACAGCGTGGTGGCCCGCACCGACTCGCTGCCCCGCCACGCCCGCGCCCTCGAGCTGGTGCGGTCGTGGTTCCCCGACGCCGAGCTCACCCACGAGCACGCCACCCCGCTCGCCCGCCGACGGGCCGAGCAGCGCGAGGAGGAGCTGTTCGAGGTCCTCTTCACCGAGGTCCCCGACGACGACCTCGACCCGGTCGACACCGACCCGGAGTAGACCTTCGACCCTGGCGGGCCCGGCCCGCGAGGGCGGATGCTCGAACGATGTTCCGACTGGCCATCAAGTCGGCGCTCGCCAAGAAGCGGCGGCTCTTCGGCACCACGCTGTCGGTGCTGCTCGGTGTCGCCTTCCTGTCGGGGACCCTCGTGTTCACCGACACGATCAAGGCCACCTTCGACGACCTCTTCGCCGACATCTACGCCGAGACCGACACGGTCGTGCGCGCCGAGAGCAGCGTCGAGTCGTCCACCGCCGCCGAGGCCCGCGGGCGCATCCCCGGCTACGTGCTCGACTCGGTGGCCGCCGTCCGAGGTGTGGCCGAGGCGCAGGGCTACGTGGCCGGCTTCGCCCAGCTGATCGGCTCCGACGGCGAGCCGATCGGCAACCCCGCCCGGGGGGCACCGACCCTGGGGATGAGCTACGGCGGCGGCCCCGCCCTCAACCCGTGGAAGCTGCTCGAGGGCGGCCGGGCGCCCGGGCCCGGCGAACTGGTGATCGACGCGGGATCGGCGAAGGCGGGTCACCTGGGCGTCGGCGACCGGGTGACGGTGCTCACCCAGACCGGCTCCCACGCGTTCCCCCTGGTGGGCGTGGTCACCTTCGGCAGCATCGACTCACCCGGCGGGGCCAGCGTCGCCCTGTGGGACCTGTCCACCACCCAGCTGGTGATGCTGGGCGGGGCCGACGAGCTCGACGCGGTGTGGGTCGACGCCGAGCCACGCGTGTCCCAGGCAGACCTCACCGCCCGGATCGCGGCGGCGATCCCACCCGGCACCGAAGCGGTGACGGGGCGCCAGATCACCGAGGAGAACCAGGACGCCATGGCGTCGGCGCTCGGGTTCTTCAACACCTTCCTGCTGGTGTTCGCGGCGATCGGCCTGGTGGTGGCGTGCTTCACGATCTACAACACGTTCCAGATCATCGTCAGCCAGCGGGCCCGGGAGATGGCGCTGCTGCGAGCCGTGGGAGCCTCTCGAGCGCAGGTGCTGAGCTCGCAGCTGCTCGAGGCGCTGATCGTCGGCGTGGTCGCGTCGATCGCCGGCCTGTTGGCCGGGGTGGGCGTGGCCACCGCCCTGAAGGTCCTGCTCGGGGTGGTGGGCATCGACATCCCGGCCGGGGGGACGGTGTTCCTCCCCCGGACCGCCGTCGTCGCGCTGGTCGTGGGCGTGGTGGTCACCGTCGGCTCGGCGGTGCTCCCCGCGCTGCGGGCCTCGCGGGTCCCGCCCATCGCCGCCATCCGCGACCTGGGCGCGCCGGCAGGCGGCCACCCCCATCGCAGCCGCCTCGTGCGGGGCGGCCTGGTCGTGGTCGCCGGTGGCGCGGCCTTCGCCGCCGGGCTGGCCGGGTCCGGGGTGCTGTGGGTCGGCATCGGCGCCCTGCTCGTGTTCGTCGGCGCCTTCGCCCTCAGCCCCCTCATCGCCCGGCCCGTCGCCCGGGTGCTCGGCTGGCCCGCCACGCAGATCTCCGGCGTGACGGGCGTGGTGGCACGCGAGAACGCCATCCGCAACCCGAAGCGAACGGCTCGCGCCGGCGGCGCCCTCATGGTGGGCGTGGCGCTGGTGGCGGCGATCACCGTCATCGCGGCCACCGCGAAGGCCTGGACGCGCGACGTCGTGTCGGAGCAGTTCCAGGGTGACTTCGTGGTGGCGGCGGGCGGCATGGCGTTCGGCGGCCTGAGTCCCGACGTGGCCGCCCAGCTCGCCGCCCTGCCCGAGGTGGGCGTGGCCACGGGGGTGCGGGCCGGGTCGGCCGACGACCGGTCCGGCGGAGGCGCCATCAGCTACGTGGCCATCGACCCGCGCACCGCCGGCCGGCTGTTCGACCTGAAGATGGTCCACGGGTCGGTGGGCGACCTCGGCGACGACGGCATCCTCGTCCAGGACGACGTGGCCCGGCATCGGCACCTGTCGGTCGGCGACACGATCGACCTGGGCCTGCTGGACGGGGACGTCCGGGAGGTGGAGGTGCAGGGGACCTACCGCGAGGACGACCTGGCCGGGGACTACGTGGTGTCGCACGGGCTCCACGAGGCGAGCGGGGCGGACCAGTTCGACTTCAGCGTCTTCGTGTCACGCGCCGACGGGGTCGACGAGGCCACGGCGCGCCGCGCGATCGAGCGGGTGACGGACCGCTTCCCGAACGCGGACGTGCAGAGCCGCTCGGAGTACGTGGAGGACCAGGCCCGCCAGATCGACCAGCTCGTGAACCTGATGTACGGGCTCCTCGGGCTCGCCGTCCTCATCGCGCTGCTCTCGATCGCCAACTCGATCTCGCTGTCGATCCACGAGCGCACGCGCGAGCTGGGCCTGCTGCGGGCCGTGGGCATGACGCGCCACCAGGTGGCCACGATGATCCGCTGGGAGGCGGCGATCGTGGCGTGCCTGGGCACCGCGACCGGCGCGGTGCTCGGTGTGGTGTTCGGGTGGGCCATCAGCGTGACGCTTCGCGGCGACGGCCTCACCGAGTTCGACCTGCCGCTCCGCTCGATCGCGGTGATCGTGGGGATCAGCGTGGCGGGCGGGGTGCTGGCCTCGATCCGCCCGGCCTGGCGCGCCTCCCACCTCGACACCCTCCGCTCCATCGCCAGCGAGTAGCGAACGGATCAGGGCTCCAGGGCGCGCATCCAGGAGCGGACGGCGGCGGTGGCGCGCACGTCGTCCTCGTTGTAGGCGAGCAGCCGGGTGCGGGCGGCCTCGGCGGACCGACCGGACCCGCCGACCGCCTCGGCGTGCCACGCCATGCTGGCCTCGCCGCTCGGATCGTCGTCGCGCCAGGCGAACCCGGCGAGCGTGGCCACCACCTTGAGCCCGGCGCCGGTGCCCGTGACGAGCTGGCGGGTGAACACCTCGAACAGGTCCACCCACTCGGGGCCGTCCAGCAGGGCCTCCACCTCGGCGGGCGCATCGCTGCGCCCGAGTAGCTCGGCGGCGGCCGCCGCCCCCTTCCGCAGCGCACCGGCCTCGGCGCCCTGGTACCAGCAGTAGATGGCCACGGTCCGCCCCTCGTCGGCCGCCGCCGAGCGCCGGGCCCCGAGCCAGTCCCAGAAGCGGACGAACACCTCGGCGTCGGCCGCCCGGGAGGGGACGTCCCAGGTCACGAACGGGTGGTAGCGGCCCTCCACCAGGGCCCCCCAGAGGTAGACCGTGCCGTCGACGGCGTTCTCCATGTCGATGTCGATCTCGACGTCGGCCGAGGGGACCACCAGCTCGGGAACGCCGTGGCGCCGCTCGGCCACCGACCCCTCGGTGATCACCCGGGCGCCGTGGATCGCGCCGGCCAGGCCCCGGATCGGCTCGTCGGCCAGGGCCACCACCGTCGGGTCCAGGGTGGCCAGGTCTTCGGCCCGATCGACGTGGTGCTCGGCCAGCACCGCCACCACGGCCTCCGACGGCGGCTCGTGGCCACCCCGGCCATCGGAGGCGGCGAGCTGCGCCACCGGCGTGTGGGCCGGCGCCTCCCGGGCGGCCGCCACCAGCGCCCCGAGGCGGCCGCCCACCCCGCGGGCCGCGTCTCGGACGAGCGCGGCGCGGTGGTCCAGCCGGGCCAGGCGGGCCCGGGTGGCCACGCCGTGGCGACGCAGGGCGTCCCAGGCCCGGGGATCGATGCCGGGCAGCAGGCTCGTGCTGTCGGCCCGATGGAGCTCGGGGATGCACCACCCCCGCCAGGGGCACGACTCGCACTCCTTCACCAGGACCGGCTCGACGATCGGGTCGCCCGCCGCGGCGGCGGCGATCACCTGGAGCCGGTGGCCGAACTCGGCGTCGTAGCGCGCGAGCGGCGCCTCGCTCGACGCCACCGACCCGTCTCGGCGCTGGCTCAGCGCTCCCTCGTCGAGCCGGTGCCAGATCACCTGGCGCTCCACGCCGACCACCCCACCCACGGCGTCGGCCGACGACCGCCCGATGGCCTCGAGGATCCGGTGGTGGTGGGCGAGCTGGAGCAGGTCGTCGGTTCGGGTGCGCGCCGTTCGCTCCGGGTGGCGCTCGGCGCCGAGGAGGGCCAGCCGCTCGAGCGAGGACACCAGCGCGGTGGGCACCTCCGCTCCGGTGGGCTCGGGCCCGAGCGTGAGGTGCCGCTTCACGTCGATCGGGTGGTAGGCCCAGCGCCCGTCCGGGCGCCGCTCGGCCCGCACCAGCAGCGAGGGCCGCCCCGAGCGCCGGCCCACGAGGTCCACCGGCAGCCAACCGGAGATGATCAGCGGCACCCCGACGTCCATGGCGTGGTGGGTGAGGTCCTGCGCGTCGTCGGGGTGGAGGTCGTCGTCGATGGTGATCGAGTCCAGGTGGTGGCTGCGCAGCTCCTCGAACACCTCGGCGGCGAAGGCCATCGCCTCGTCGGCCCGCAGCTGGGCTCCCACCGGCATGGGCAGGGGTTCGACGCCGGCGGGCGGGAGCGCGTCGAACTGGACCCGCAACGGGCAGCGGGTGGCGACCCGCTCGCGCTGGGGCGCCACGGCCGACACGTGGAGGCGGGGGACGGACCGATCGAGGGCCGCGGGCTCGATCGGGTCCTCGGGGTGCATGCCCACAGTCGTACCAGCCGGGGGTGACACGTCGCCGGGAGCCTGGCGTAGCGTCCACCCATGGCACGGGCGACGGTGACGGGGTACTGCTGGCCGCAGTCGGTGGAGGCGGGCGGGTCGGTCGACCTGCACCTGTCGTCGTCGGGCGGCGCGCCGGTCCAGGTGGAGGTGGCCCGCATCGGCGCCCGACGCGAGGTGGTGCTGGCCCTCGCCGACGTGGCGGCGGGGGACCACGAGGTGCCCGCCGACGCCGCCACCCACGGGTGTCGCTGGCCGGTCGCGGCGTCGATCCCCGTGGACCCGGCCTGGCCGTCGGGCTACTACGAGGTGGTCCTCACCATCACCGACCCCGGCGGCAAGGCGCGGACCGAGCACGCGTTCTTCGTGGTGCGCCCCACGATCGGGGCCGGGGGCGCGCCGGCGTCGGGCGCGTCGATCCTGCTCGTGCTGGCCACCAACACCTGGCACGCGTACAACGACTTCGGCGGGTCGAACCTCTACACCGGCGCCACCCAGGTGGCGCTCGACCGGCCCATGGCGCGCGGCTACCTGCACAAGCCGCCGGGCGCCGGTCGGCGGGTCACGTCGGTGCACCCGCCCGATCCCCAGATCGCCGCCCACGTCGGCTACCTCCAGCTCAACCACCTCTCGCCGTGGGCCGGGTCGGCGGGGTGGCCCGACTGGGAGGAGCCGTTCGTGCGCTGGGCCGAGGGCGAGGGCCGCCGGTTCGACGTGGCCACCAACGCCGACCTCGAGGAGCACCCCGAGCTGCTGGCCGCCGCGCCCGGCGCCGGGTACCGCCTGGTGCTGTCGGTGGGGCACGACGAGTACTGGTCAGGGCCCATGCGAGATGCGGTGGAGGCCTTCATCGGTCGCGGCGGCAACGTCGCCTTCTTCTCCGGCAACACCGCGTTCTGGCAGGTCCGGATGGAGGGCGCGCCCGCTCCCGGCGAGCCGAACCCCACGATGGTCGGGTTCAAGGGGAACTTCCGGCGGGACCCCGCCTACGAGGCCGAGCAGTACGGCCGGCTCACCTCCATGTGGTCCGACCACCTGATCGCCCGCCCCGAGAACGAGATGACCGGCGTGAGCTTCTCGCGGGGCGGCTACCACCGGATCGGCCGGCGGGTCACCAACGGGGCGGGGGGCTACACCGTCCACCGCCACGACCACTGGCTCTTCGACGGCACCGGCATCGGCTACGGCGACGTGCTCGGCGCCGATGCCGTGGTGGTGGGCTACGAGTGCGACGGCTGCGACTTCACCTACCGCGACGGCCTCCCCCACCCCACCCACGCCGACGGCACGCCCGAGGGGTTCACGATCCTCGCCACCGCACCGGCCGCCCACTTCACCCGCACCACCTCGGCGCGGCCGCCGCACCCGAAGGAGCTGGCCGAAGACGAGTTCATCGCCTGGCGGCTCTTCGACGACCGCTCGCCGGAGGCGGTGGAGCGGATCTCGCACGGCCACGCGGTGCTGGGCACCTACACCTCGCCCGCCGGCGGTGTGGTGGTCACCTCCGGCAGCACCGACTGGGCGCACGGCCTGGCCGGGCGAGACGCGCGGGTGGAGCAGATCACCCGCAACGTGCTGGACCGCCTCGGCTGATCAGCCCTCAGGGCTCGTCGAGGACGGCCCTCGCCTTGCCCGCCGCCTTGGCACGGTAGAGGGCGCGGTCGGCCCGGGCCATGAGGGTGGCGGCGTCCTCGCCGGGACGACCGAGGGCCACACCGGCGGTGGCCGCCGACCACACCTCCGCATCGCCCACGTGGCGGTGCCCGGTGACCACCTCCACCAGCCTCGTGGCGGCCTCGAGGGCGTGGGCGTCGTCGTCCACCGGGTCGAGCAGCACGAGGAACTCGTCGCCGCCGATGCGCGCCACCTCGTCGCCGGCCCGGACGTGGGCGGCGAGCCGACCGGCCACGTCCACCAGCAGCTCGTCGCCGGTGGCGTGGCCGTGGTGGTCGTTGACCTCCTTGAAGTCGTCGAGGTCGACGAAGCAGACCGCCACCCGGTGGCCGTCGCGGGCGCTGCGGGCGAGGGCGCCGCCGAGGCGGTCGACGAAGAGGGTGCGGTTGGCCAGCCCGGTGAGGTCGTCGTGGGTGGCCCGGTGCGCGAGGAGCTCCGAGAGGCGCTGGCGCTCGGACACGTCTCGCGACGTGATCACCACGCCGCCCACGTCGGGCTCGTCGAGCAGGTTCACCCCCACGCACTCCAGGTGCTTCACGTCGCCGTGCGCGTCGAGCACGCGGACCAGGAACGGCTCCTCGGCGCGGGTGCCCGCGATGAGCGCCTGCAGCTCGGCGTTGGCCGCCTCCTGGTCGTCGGGGTGCACGAACCCGAGCACGCCCGAGTCGGGCTGGTAGCCATCGGGGAACCCGAGCAGCCGCTCGCTCGACGGCGAGGCGTAGAGCGGGGTCCCGTCGCCCGCCACCACCGAGATGATGTCGTTGGCGTGCTCGAAGAGCAGGTGGAAGCGGCGGAGATCGGACTCCAGCCGACGTCGTTCGGTCATGTCGACGGTGGCCACCACGAACAGGCGACGGTCGCCCTGGCTGATCGGACAGGCGGTGATGGCGAGCCACCGCACGCTCCCGTCGGCGGCCACCACGCGCTGGTCCCGGCTGGGGGTGGGCATCCCCGTCCGAAGGGAGTCCTCGTAGTCGGCCACGGCCACGGGCGCGTCGTCGGGGTGGAGGAACCCCACCACCGGTCGGCCCACCACGTCGGCGGGATCGAGCCCCACCTGGTCGGCGAAGGCCTCGTTGGCCCGGACCACGGCGCCCCGGTCGTCGAGCACGATGAGCCCGACCGGCGCCGCGCTCCAGGTGGCATCGAGCAGTCGCTGGGCGGTGCGCTCGGCGGTGACGTCGGCGAAGGTGACCAGCAGCAGCGGGCCGCCCTCGCCCGAGTCGAGCGGGATCACCGACGCCCGCACGATCACGCGCTCGCCGTCGGCGCGCTCCCAGCTGAGGACCTCGTCGAGCACGGGCTCGCCGGTCTCGAGCACCCGGACGAGCGGGCGGTCCTCCAGGGCGACGGTCCCACCGGTCTCGAGCTCGGGGATCCACGCCCCCGACTGCCACCGCTGCGAGAGCTCCTCGGCCGACCACCCCACGATCCGCAGCGCAGCCGGGTTGGCCAGCAGCGCCTGGCCCTCGAGGTCGAGCAGCAGCACGCCGTGGTCGAGGGCGTCGAGCGTGGCGCGGCGCAGCTCCTCGCTCTGGGCGAGGGCGCGGGCCCCGGCGAGCTCGGCCGACACGTCGGTGAACGTGGTCACCGAGAACCGGCTGCCGGCGGGGCGGTGGCCCGGCACCGAGCTGATCCGCAGCCAGGCACCGGTGCCGTCGGGCCGGGTGATCTGCACCATGGCACCCCGCACCGGTCGGCCCGTCCGGAGCACCTGCATGGCGGGCAGGTCCTCGTCGGGCCAGGGGGTGCCATCGGGGTGGCGCACGGTCCAGCGCTCCCCCGGCACCGCTCGCCCGGCCAGCACCTCCCCCGACAGGCCGAGGATGGTCTCCGTCGCCCGGTTCCACTCGACGATGCGGCCGCGCTGGTCGTGCAGCAGCAGGCCCTCCTGCATGGTGTCGAAGATGAACGACCGCTGCCCCGAGCTTGCCTCCAGCTCCTCGATGAGGCCGGTGAGCGACGGCTGGGCCAGCTGGTCCTCCACCAGGGCGGCCAGCTCCACGAGCACCGAGCGCTGCTGGTCCGACAGCGTGCGGGGCACGACGTCCATCACGCACAGGGTGCCGATGCGATGGCCGTCGGGCGAGCGCACCGGCTGGCCGGCGTAGAACCGGACGTGGGGTTCCCCCACCACGAAGGGGTTGTCGTGGAACCGGTCGTCCCCCGCGGTGTCGGGCACCACGAAGGGGCCCTCGTCCGGTTCGACGATCGCATGGGCGCAGAAGGCGACGTCGCGGGGCGTGGACTCGAGGTCGACGCCGACGCGCGCCTTCACCCACTGGCGGTCCTCGTCGATCAGGGTCACGAGGGCGATCGGCGCCTCCAGCGCCACCGAGGCCAGGCGGGCGAGGCGGTCGTGCACGGGGTCGGGCGGCGTGTCGAGCACCGCCAGGGCGCGCAGCGCGGCGAGGCGGTCCGCCTCGTCGGCTGGCACCTCCGCAGACCTCACGTCGACTCCTCGTGGCAGCCGGCCCGGACGGCCCGGCCCCGCTCCTTCCGTCGGCCGCAGCGGCGGGTCATCAAGGCGTCAGACCCGAGGAGGCCCGGTCCTCGGCCCGACGCGGTACACTCGGCGGATCGGAGGGGAGTACCCCACCCACGCGTCGTCGTCAGTTCGGCCCTCGGGCCCGGTGCCGCGGCCCCCTCGGGGGCGGGAGAGACCTCCAGTTGCCATCCCGTTGCGACTGGAAGCGAGCTCGAGTGCCGATGATGTCCACCCCCACCCCGTCCGCCCCACCCGATGCCACCGGCCTCTCCACGGCCGAGGCGGCCGACCGGCTGCGCACCCACGGCCCCAACCGGCTGACCGAGGCACCGGGCCGGCCGGCCTGGCGGGTGTTCGTCGACCAGTTCCGCAACCTCCTGGTGATCGTGCTGATCGCCGCCGCGGTGCTCGCGGGCCTGGTGGGCGACCTCAAGGACGTGGTCGTCATCTCGGTGGTGCTCCTGCTCAACGCCGTGCTCGGGTTCGTGCAGGAGCACCGGGCCGACCAGAGCCTCGCCGCCCTCCGATCGATGCTGACCCCCACCACGCGCGCCCGCCGCGACGGCCGCACCGTGGAGCTGGCCGTCGAGGAGCTGGTGCCGGGCGACGTCGTGCTGCTGGAGGCAGGCGACCGGGTCCCGGCCGACGGCGTGCTGCTGGAGGCGCACGCGCTCGAGGTCGACGAGTCGATGCTCACCGGCGAGTCGGTCGCCACCCACAAGGAGGTGGGCGGGGCCGTGGCCGACGGGCCCGTCGGCGAGCGCAGCGGCGCCGTCTTCATGAACACCACCGTCACCCGGGGCCGGGCCGAGGTCGAGGTGACCGCCACCGGCATGGCCACCGAGGTGGGCGCCATCGCCGAGCTGCTGCGGGCCACGGCCCAGGAGGACACCCCGCTGCAGCACCAGCTCCACGACCTCGGCCGCCGCCTGGCCCTCGTGGCGGGCGTGGCGGTGGCGCTGTTCCTCACGCTCGAGCTCACCCGGGGCGAGCCCCTGGCCGACACCCTGCTCAGCGCCGTCGCCCTCGCCGTGGCCGCCATCCCCGAGGGCCTGCCCGCCGTGGTCACGGTCACCCTGTCGGTGGGCACCCTCGCGCTGGCGCGCCGCAACGCGATCGTGAAGCGCCTGGCGTCGGTGGAGACCCTGGGCGCCACCTCGGTCATCTGCTCGGACAAGACCGGCACCCTCACGCTCAACCAGATGACCGCCCAGGCGGTGCTCGTGGGCGGCGAGGTCCTGGCGGTCACGGGCTCGGGCTACGGCACCGACGGCGAGATCGATCGGCCGTCGTCGCCGGACGCCGCGGCCGACCTCGGGCGGGCGCTCGAGGCGATGGCGCTCTGCAGCGACGCCGCGGTGCACGACGGCGAGCTGGTGGGCGATCCCACCGAGGGCGCCCTGGTCACGCTCGCCCTGAAGGGCGGCATCGACGTGGACGGGGCGCGCCAGGCCCGCCCCCGCCGGGCCGAGGTGCCCTTCGACTCGGCCCGGAAGTTCATGGCCACCGTCCACGACGGCGAGGACGGCGCCGGCGTGCTGTACGTGAAGGGCGCCCTCGACGTGCTGCTCGAGCGCTCCACCGCCGATGCCGCCGAGCGGTCCCGGCTGCTCGAGGTGCTCGACGACCTCGCCGACCGGGGCCTGCGGGTCCTGGCCGTGGCCGGACGCGAGCTGGCTGCGGGCGAGGTGCCGGCGCCCGACGCCGACCCCGACGACGTGCTCGAGCTGGTGCAGCACCTCGACGTGCTGGCCGTGGTCGGCCTGCTCGACCCGCCGCGACCCGAGGTGGCCGGCGCCATCGACCTGTGCCGTCAGGCCGGCGTGGACGTCAAGATGATCACGGGCGACCACGCCCGCACCGCCGCCGCCATCGCCACCCGCCTCGGGATCCGGGGCGACGTGCTCACCGGCGCCGACCTCGACGCCCTCGACGACGAGGCCCTGTCGGCCCGCATCGACGACGTCGGCGTGGTGGCCCGCGTGTCGCCCGAGCACAAGGTGCGCATGGTGCGCATCCTGCGGGGGCGGGGCCACGTGGTGGCGATGACCGGCGACGGGGTCAACGACGCCCCCGCCCTGAAGGCCGCCGACATCGGCGTGGCCATGGGCATCACCGGCACCGAGGTCTCCAAGGAGGCGGCCGACATGGTGCTCGCCGACGACGACTTCGCCACGATCGTCGGCGCCGTGGAGCAGGGCCGAACCATCTACGCCAACATCGTCAAGTTCGTGCGGTTCCAGCTCTCCACGAACATCGGCGCCGTGCTCACGCTGCTGGCCGCGCCGCTGGTGGGCCTGCCGGTGCCGTTCACCGCGCTGCAGATCCTCTGGGTGAACCTGATCATGGACGGCCCGCCGGCCATGGCCCTCGGCATCGACCCGCCGGGCCGGGCGGCCATGTCGCAGCCGCCGAGAGACCCGCGGGCTCGCATCCTGTCGACCCGGCGGCTCGGCGTGCTCGCCTCCACGGGCGCGGTGATGGCCACCGGCACCCTGGGCGTGCTGGCCTGGTCCCGGGCCGGCGACGGCACCGAGGAGCACGCCCTCACCCTCGCCTTCACCACGTTCGTGCTCTTCCAGGTGTTCAACGCCCTCAACGCCCGGGACGACGTGGCCAGCGCCCTGCACCGCGACTCCCTGCGCAACAAGGCCCTGTGGCTCGCCCTCGGCGCCGTGGTGGCGCTCCAGGCGGCGGCGGTGCACCTCGAACCGGTGCAGCGCATCTTCGAGACCACCGACTTCACCGGCTGGGACTGGGTCCTGTCGATCGCGGTGGCCTCCACGGTCCTCTGGGTGGAGGAGGTCCGCAAGGCCGTGGTGCGCCGCCGCAGCCAGAGCGGGCGGACGGGTACGATCGTCGCTTCCCGGTGAACGAGCGCACGAGGCGAGGAGGAGCGTCGGTGGCCGAGGGCCAGAAGCCGCGGTGGACCTTCCTCACCAACCACGCCCACGTGCTGGTGTGCATCAGCGAGGACGGCGACCTGCGCGGGCGCGACATCGCCGAGCGGGTGGGGATCACCGAGCGCGCCGTGCAGGCGATCATCGCCGACCTCGAGGCCGACGGGTACCTCACCCGCACCCGCGAGGGCCGGCGCAACCGCTACGAGGTGCACGCCGACCGCCCGCTGCGCCACCCGCTCGAGTCCGACCACACCGCCGCGGACCTGCTCGCGGCGCTGGACCTCGTCCCGCCACCGCCTGCGGGCTGAGGCCCCGGTCAGCTCCGGGAGCGGCGGCCGATCTCCTCGATGAGGCCGGTCTCCACGTCGAACACCAGGCCCACGAACACCTGGACCGGCGAGAGGTACGGCGTGGCCGCCAGCGTGTCGAGGTCCTCCTGGAGGGCGGCGGCGTGGTCGTCGATCGGGAGGAAGCCGAGGTCACGCCCGGTGACCGTTCGCAGCTGCTCGTCGGTGACCCCCTTGAGGCCGCAGCGCGTGTGCTGCATGACCACCACGGTGTCGACGCCGAGGGAGTGGCTCGACAGGGCGAGGCTGCGCAGCACGTCGTCGGTGACGCGGCCACCGGCGTTGCGGATGACGTGGGCCTCGCCGAGGTGCAGGCCGAGCGCCGCGAACACGTCGATGCGCGCGTCCATGCACGTGACCACGGCGAGGCGGCGGCTCGGTCGGGCCGAGGTCAGCTCGGCCCGCGCCGCGGCGTAGCCCTCGTTGGCGTCCAGCAGTCTCTGCACCCGATCCATGATGCGAAGCTTACTTCGCATGTTTGCCCGCACGAAACTCGATCCGGCGCGACGTGCGAACCTTGGGGTGTGGAGCCCGACGGCAACCCCGTGGCCGACCTGTTCGACGCCGTGGCCGACACCTACGACAACGTGGGGGTCGACTTCATGCAGCCCATCGCCCGAGGGCTGGTGGAGGCACTCGCCCCGCAACCGGGCGAGCGGGCGCTCGACGTGGGGTGCGGGCGCGGCGCGGCGCTGTTCCCCCTGGCCGAGGCGGTGGCGCCCGGCGGGCGGGTCACCGCCATCGACCTCGCGCCCCGGATGGTCGCCGCCACCGCCGCCGACGTGGCCGCAGCCGGGCTGGACCCCGAGCACGTGGCCGTGGAGGTGCGCGTCGGCGACGCCATGGCCCCCGACGTCGAGCCGGGCTCGGTCGACCTGGTGGCCTCCTCGCTCGTGCTGTTCTTCCTGCCCGACCCCGCCGCCGCGCTGGCCGCGTGGCGCCAGCTGCTGGTGGCGGGCGGTCGCGTGGGCGTGTCCACCTTCGGCGCCCACTCGGCGGCGTGGCACGACGTGGACGGGGTGTTCGCGCCCTACCTCCCGCCGGGCCTGCCCGACCCACGCAACATGGGCCCCGACTCGCCGTTCGGCTCCGACGCCGGCGTGGAGGGCCTGCTGGCCGAGGCGGGGTTCGACGACGTGCGCACCGAGACGTGGACCGTCCCGCTCCGCTTCGCCGACGCCGACCAGTGGCACCGCTGGTCCTGGT
>JAHBSN010000329.1 GCA_019639095.1 Actinomycetota bacterium | reverse complement strand
GGCCGACGTCGCCGGCCACGCCGTCGTCCACGCCGAGTCGGTGGAGCTCGGCGCCCTCGTCGCGGCACCGCCGCCCGTCGCACCCACGGCCGACCTCGCCCCGGACCAGCTCGCCGCGGTCGGCCACCTGAGCGGCCCGGCCCGGGTCATCGCCCCCGCCGGCTCGGGCAAGACCCGCGTGCTCACCGAGCGCCTCCGCCACCTCCTGGGGGACCGGGCGTGGGAGCGGGAGGGCGTGCTCGCCGTGGCCTACAACAAGGAGGCCCAGCTCGAGCTGGAGCGGCGCACGCAGGCGTTCCGACCACGGGTCCGCACCCTCAACTCGCTCGGGCTCTGGGTGCTCACCGAGGCCCGCGGCGCCATGCCCGGCGTGCTCGAGGAGCGGGAGTGCCGCCGCCTCGTCGAGTCGCTCCTGCCCGGCCGGCGCCAGCGGCGGGCCAACACCGACCCGATCGGCCCCTACCTGGAGGCGCTCGGCACCGTCCGCCTCGGCCTGGCCGACCCGGCCGACGTGGAGGGGAGCCGGGACGACGTCGACGGCCTGGCCGAGCTGTTCCGCCCCTACCGGGACCACCTCCTCCAACGGGGCGCGGTCGACTTCGACGACCAGGTCTACGGCGCCATCGAGGCCCTGCTCCGAGACGGCCACCTGCGGCGGCGCCTGCAGGGCCGCTGCCGGCACCTCCTGGTGGACGAGTTCCAGGACCTCACGCCCGCCCACGTGCTGCTCATCCGACTGCTGGCCCTCCCGGCGCTCGACGTGTTCGGCGTGGGCGACGACGACCAGGTGATCTACGGCCACAACTCGGCCGACCCGGCCTTCCTCATCGAGTACGCCCGGCTGTTCCCCGGCGCGGCGGCGCACCCCCTCACCGTCAACTACCGCTGCCCGGTCCAGGTGGTCGATGGCGCCCGCACCCTGCTCGGCTACAACCACCGCCGCGTGGCCAAGGAGATCCACGCCGGCGCGTCGGCCGACCCGGCGCCCGACGGGTTGCGGGTGGTGGAGCACGGCCCCGACGACGCCGCGCCCGCGCTGGTCGACGTCGTGCGCACCTGGCTGGCGGAGCCGGGCGTCGAGCCCACGTCCGTGGCCGTGCTGGCCCGGGTGAACTCGCTCCTCCTGGCGCCTCAGGTGGCCCTGGCCGAGGCCGGCGTACCCATCAACTCGGTGCTCCGCCCGGAGGTGCTCGAGCGCACCGGCATGCGCGCCGCGCTGGCGTACCTCCGCATCGGGGTGGCCGGCGACGCGATCGACCCGAACGACATCGTCGAGGTCATGCGCCGCCCCACGCGGGGCCTGCCCCAGTGGTTCCCCGATCGCCTGTCCCGCCGCTCGTCCTGGTCGCTCGCGGCGCTGCGGAGCCTGGCCGACCAGGTGCCCGACAAGGAGGCGGCCAAGGTCCTGCGCCTGGCCGACGACCTGCGCCTGGTGGTGGATGCCGCTCGCCGCGGCACCACGCGAGACGTGCTGGAGGCGGTGCGCGACGACGTCGGCCTCGGCACCGCCATGGGCATGCTCGATCGCACGGGCGGCGCCCAGGGCTCCAGCCACCTCGACGACCTCGAGGGTCTGCTCGGCGTGGCCGACCTCCACCCCGACCCCGCCGGCTTCGAGGCGTGGCTGCGCCGGGTCTTCAGCCGCGAGGCCGATCCCGAGGGCGTCACCCTGTCCACCGTCCACCGGGTGAAGGGCCGCGAGTGGGACCGGGTGGCGGTGTTCGGGGTGGTCGACGGCGTGGTGCCGCACCGCCTGAGCGAGGACCGCGAGGAGGAGCGTCGGGTGCTCCACGTGGCGATCACCCGCGGCCGCCACCGGGTGGCCGTGCTCGGCGACCGCACCCGCCGCTCGCCGTTCCTGGCCGAGCTGGCGGGCACCGCACCCAAGCGGCCGGCGCCCCGCCCGGGGGCCGATCGGGCTGCGGCGCGCACCGGGGCCACGGTGGAGCCGCTGTTCAAGAAGCCCAAGGGCAAGGGCGTGCCGTCGGCCGCGGCCGACGGCATCGTGGCCGCGCAGGGCCAGGTGCTCAAGGTGCTCGGGGGCTACGAGGGCGCGGTGGTCGACGCCGACGGGCGCGGCGCTCAGCTCCGCCTGGCCACCGGCGGCAGCCTCACGGTGCGCTACGGCGAACGGGTGGAGCACGCTGGTCGCACCGCGCCACTCGCGCCGCCCACCGAGCTGTGGGGCCCGGCGGGGGAGGCCGAGGGCCTGCTGCGGGCCTGGCGAACCGAGCGGGCCAAGGCCGACGGCCATCCGCCCTACGTCGTCCTGTCCGACGCCCAGCTCCGCGGCATCGCCCTCACCCGGCCCACCGACGCCAAGGGCCTGCTGGCGTGCGACGGCATCGGTCCCACCAAGCTCGAGCGCTACGGCGACGACATCCTCGCCCGGCTCGACCAGGTGGGCGGCGGCTGACCTGCTCTCGAACAAATGTGATCCGTTCACATTTGTTATCGGTTCAGGTACTGTCCGCGCATGGCTCCCAACGCTGACGCGCCCACCATCGACCGGGAGGCCCTCCGGGCCAAGTACCGCGAGGAGCGCGACAAGCGCCTCCGGCCCGACGGCAACGACCAGTACCTGGAGCCCACCGGCAAGTACGCCCACTTCATCGACGACCCCTACGTCGACCGCACCGAGCGGGAGCCCATCCACGAGGAGGTCACCGTCGCCTGCATCGGCGGCGGGTTCGCCGGGCTGGTCACCGCCGCCCGCCTCACCCAGGCCGGCATCACCGACCTGCGCATCATCGAAGGCGGCGGCGACGTGGGCGGCGTCTGGTACTGGAACCGCTACCCCGGGGCGATGTGCGACACCGCGGCCATGGTCTACCTCCCGCTGCTGGAGGAGACGGGCTACCTGCCGTCGAAGAAGTACGTCTTCGCTCCGGAGATCCACGCCCACGCCAAGCGCATCGCCACCACCTTCGGCCTCTACGAGAAGGCGATCCTGTCCACCGAGGTCGACAGCCTCACGTGGGACGAGGATTCGTCGCGCTGGGTGGTTCGCACGAACCGGGGCGACGAGATCCGGGCGCGGTTCGTGACCATGGGCACCGGCCCGCTGCACCGACCCAAGCTCCCCGGCATCCCCGGCATCGAGACCTTCGCCGGCCACGCCTTCCACACCAGCCGCTGGGACTACGACTACTGCGGGGGCGATGCGAACGGCGCGCCCATGGAGAAGCTCGCCGACAAGCGCGTGGGCATCATCGGCACCGGTGCCACCGCCGTGCAGTGCATCCCCGTCCTCGCCCGAGACGCCGGTGAGCTGTTCGTGTTCCAGCGGACCCCGTCGTCGATCGACGTGCGCAACAACCACGAGCTCGACCCCGACGAGCTCGACCTGCACCCCGGTTGGCAGAAGGAGTGGCTGATGAACTTCGCCACCCTCCAGACCGGCGGGTTCACCGACGAGGACCTGGTGAAGGACGGGTGGACCGACATCGCCAAGCGGGTGCGGGACCGCGTCGTCGCCGAGGTGACCGCCGGGGCCGAGCTCACCCCCGAGACGATGATCAAGGCGTTCGAGGACAGCGACGACGAGAAGATGGAGGAGATCCGGGCCCGGGTCGACGCGATCGTGAGCGACCCGGAGACCGCGGCGGCGCTCAAGCCCTGGTACCGCCAGCTGTGCAAGCGTCCGTGCTTCCACGACGAGTACCTGCAGTCCTACAACGTGCCCACCAACCACCTCGTGGACACCGACGGCAAGGGCGTCGAGCGCATCGACGAGACCGGCGTGTGGGTGGCGGGGGTGCACTACGACCTCGACTGCCTCATCTTCGCCTCCGGCTTCGAGGTGGGCACCGAGTACAAGCGCCGGTCGGGGTTCGAGACCACCGGTCGGGACGGCCTCACCCTCACCGACGCCTGGGAGGAGGGCATGCGCAGCCTCCACGGCATGCACGTCCACGGGTTCCCCAACGCGTTCATCGTGGGCCTGGGCCAGGGCGCCAACCTGATCTCGAACATCACCCACAACTACGTGGAGGCCGGCTCCACCATCGCCGCCATCGTGTCCCACGCGCTCGAGGTGGGGGCCGACCAGGTGGAGGTGACCCCCGCGGCCGAGGAGGCCTGGGTGGAGCTGCTGGCGTCGAACCCGCAGTCGTTCC
>JAHBSN010000328.1 GCA_019639095.1 Actinomycetota bacterium | reverse complement strand
GCGGGGTTGGGCACCCGCGCCTGGGCGGGTCTGGACCCGGTGGCGCCGGCGCCCTTCACGGGGCCCGTCACGCTCCTGTCGGATCCGGCCGACACCCCCTTCGGGGTGCGGGTCGACGTGCGGGTGGGCGATCGCCGCGTGGAGCTGGAGGCGTCGGGAGCGGCCGCAGGTGCCGTCACCGCGTCGTTGGCGGGCGAGCGACTCATCGTGAGCGGGCGCCTCGGTCCGCCCCCGCCCCACGCCCCCTGGCTCGTGCCCCGACACGTGGTCGGTCGCCTCCGCGCCACCTCCGCCGAGCGCCTCGACGCCGGATCGGCGCCCTGGCGGGCGGCCAACCGCTTCCGCCGGTTGCTCGGCCGGGGCGCCGAGGTGCTGCCCCAGGTCGAGCGCAGCCTCTACGGCGGGTTCGTCCTCGGCGACGACCGGGGCCAGCCGCCCGAGGTGGTCGACGACTTCCGCGGCGCCGGCCTCACCCACGTGCTCGTGGTCTCGGGGCAGAACCTGGCGTTCGTGCTGGTGCTCCTCGGCCCGCTCCTGCAGCGGTCGTCGCTCGGCGTCCGCTGGGCGCTCACGATCGCCGCCATCGCCGCGTTCGGGGTGGTCACCCGCTTCGAGCCCTCGGTGCTGCGGGCCTCGGCCATGGCGGCGCTCTCGGTCGCCGCCGCGTGGTCGGGTCGGCCCACCGGCACCCTGCGGCTGCTCGCCCTGTCCGTGGCCGGCCTGCTGCTCGTGGATCCGCTGCTCGTGCACTCGGTCGGCTTCCAGCTCTCGGTGGCGGCGTCGGCCGGCATCGCCGTGCTGGGGCCACCGATCGCCGCCCACCTGCGCGGGCCGGCCTGGTGGCGGGAGGCGATGTCGGTCACCGTGGCCGCGCAGCTCGGCGTGGCGCCGGTGCTCGTGCCCCGCTTCGGCGGCCTCCCGGTGGTCGCGTTGGCGGCCAACCTGGTGGCGGTGCCGGTGGCCGGCCTGGTCACCACGTGGGGCCTGCCGGCGGGCGTGGTGGCCGGACTCGGTGGGCCGGCGGTGGCACACGTGGCGCACCTGCCCACCCGCCTGCTCATCGGGTGGGTGGCGTGGGTGGCACGGGTGTCGGCCTCCCTGCCCCTCGGCGAGGTGGCCACCGGGCACCTGCTGCTGATCGTGGTGGCGGGGGTGATGGCCGTGCAGCTCGGCCGCCGCCGGCCCACCTGGCTCCGGTCGAGGCGCCTGGCCGAGGTGCTCGTGGCGGCGGTGCTCCTGCAACCGGCGTTCGCGCTGCACCGGCCACCGGCCCGGACCACGGTCGCCGGCGGTTCGACGGTGATCCGGTCCGAGGGCGCCACGGTCCTCCAGCTGCGCGGCTCGCCCGGCGTGGCCGCCCTCCTCCAGGACCTCCGGCGAGCCGGCGTCCGTCGGATCGACGTCCTCCGCTCGACCGACGAGCCGGACCCCGACCTCCTGCGCGCCCTCCGGCACCGCTGGCCCGTCACCCACGTGGGCACCTCCCCGGGGTGACCCCGGCCCGATCCCGTCACGGGCCCTGCGGACCCCCGTTGGATGGTCAGCCGACCCCCGAGGTGACCTGTGTCCCGATGTCCCCGCTGCCTGCTCCCGATCGTCGCGCTCCTCGTGCCGCTCTCCTGCACGGCCGACGAGGTGCGGGACGCCACCGTCAGCCGCCTCGCCGTCGGCACGTGGCGCTGCACCATCGACTCGGACGCCGCTGACTACCCACCCCTGGAGATCCGCATCGACGGAAACGGCACGTTCGGCGTCGCCTTCCAGCAGGCCGGCGAATCCTCCGAACCTGGCTCCGAGATCTCCGGCACCTGGACGCTCGACCACGGCGACCTCGACTGGCGCCTCGACGTACCGGTCGGGAGCACGCGCTTCCTCGTCCCCGACTTCGACGCGCTCACGCCCGACAGCAGCGGGTTCACGTTGCAGGAGGGCGGCCTGCTCGATGCCACCTTCGATCGCGGTGGTCGCGCCGGACCGACCCACGCGATCGAGGTGGACGCCCACGGCACCGACTCGGTGACCTTCCGCGAGCATGGTGGCGACCCTTGGACCTGTCACCGCCAGTAGCGGCCGTCGCCTGGTGGACGCGGACTACCTTGCCGCCATGGCCCTCCCGGATCTCGGCTCGCTCGGCGCCCGGCCGTTCTGGTTCGGCGGCGTCGAGTTCCGCCTGGCCCCGCTCGGCGGGCTGCGGAGCGGGGCGCTCGTGGTCGTCAAGCCGCTCGAGGAGGTCGAGCGCTACCAGGAGCTCCTCGAGCGGTTCGACGCGCCCCGGATCGTGGAGATGGGCATCGCCTACGGCGGGAGCGTGGCGCTGTTCTCGCTCATGGCGCAGCCCGAACGGCTCGTGGCCATCGAGCTGAACGCCGAGCGCGAGCCGGTGCTCGACGAGTTCATCGCCGAGCACCGCCTCGGTGACCGGGTTCACCTCCACTACGGCACCGATCAGGCCGACACGGTGCGGCTCGCCGCCATCGTCGACGCCGAGTTCGACGGCGCGCCGCTCGATCTGGTGATCGACGACGCCTCGCACCTCTACGACGAGACGCTCGCGTCGTTCGAGGCGTTGTTCCCCCGGCTCCGACCGGGTGGGGAGTACGTGATCGAGGACTGGAGCTGCGACCACGGCATCCGCGCCCTGCTCGCCGCCGGGCTCGCCGACCCCGACCACCCCACCCATGCCTGGGCCGCGGCCACGCTGGCCGGTGAGGGTCGGTCCCGGCACGCGGGCCAGACGGCGCAGACCGAGATCGCCGCCGCCACGCTCGGCGGGCCGACCACGTCGCGGCGCCCGCTCACCCGCCTGGCGCTCCAGCTCGTGCTGGCATCGGCGGAGCCCGACTCCGGCGTGGCCCACGTCGAGACCGGGCCGTACTGGACGAAGGTCACCCGTGACCAGGCGCCCCTCGCCGCCGGCACGTGGCGACTCGCCGACACCGCTCCGGACCACTTCGGCCAGCTCGCCTGAGGAAACCAGGGCGGGAGCTGGCGGATCGCTCTGGCAGCATCGGTCGAATGGCCCT
This sequence comes from Actinomycetota bacterium, assembly GCA_019639095.1. Classification (GTDB taxonomy): domain Bacteria; phylum Actinomycetota; class Acidimicrobiia; order Acidimicrobiales; family Iamiaceae; genus Aquihabitans. The sequence continues at coordinate 1,112 of JAHBSN010000328.1, read as the reverse complement.
CGACCCTCCGATCGATGCGGGCGCCAGCTGGTCCGACCCGGAGCAGGTGCGCTGGTACGTCGAGCGCATCAGCAGGCTGGAGGCCCGCCAGCAGGGCGAGCGGGTCCTGGTCGACCTGCTTCCCGAGGCGCCGGAACGGGTCCTCGACCTCGGGTGCGGCGACGGGGTGCTGGCCGCCCTGGCTCTGGCCCACCGGCCGTCGGTCGCCGAGGTCGTGGCGGTCGACTCGTCGCCGCCCATGCTGGAGCGGGCCCGGGAGCGCTTCGCCCAAGAGCCCCGGGTGGACCTGCGCCGCGGCGACCTGCGCGATCCCATCACCGGCCTCGGCCCGTTCGACCTCATCGTGTCGGGCTTCGCCATCCACCACCTCGAGGACCACCGCAAGCGGGCCCTCCTCGCCGAGTGCGCTGCGCAGCTCCGGCCGGGCGGGCGGTTCCTGAACCTGGAGGTGGTGGCATCGGCGACGCCCGCACGCCACGCCGAGTTCCTGGCCGCCATCGGTCGCCACGTCGACGATCCCGAGGACCGGCTCGCCTCGGTGGAGGACCAGGTGCGGTGGATGGCCGATGCCGGGCTGGCCGACGTCGACTGCCTCTGGCGGTGGCGCGGCTTCGCCCTCCTCGTGGGCGACGCGCCGTCGAGCGCCCCCTGAGGCCTCGCGTGACCGGGAGGATGCACGCCGACGAGGTGGCGGTCGACGACCTCCTGGTCGGCCAGCTGGTGGCCGATCAGTTCCCGCGGTGGGCACACCTGCCGATCGAGCGGGTGGCGTCCACCGGCACCGACTACGCCGTGTTCCGCCTCGGGACCGACCTCGCCCTCCGGCTGCCCCGCATCGGCTGGTCCGTCGACCAGGTCCACCGCGACGCCGAGTGGCTGCCCCGGCTCGCCCCGCTCCTCCCGTTCGCCGTCCCGGAGCCGGTCGCCGTGGGCGAGCCGGGTCACGGCTTCCCGTTTCCCTGGGCCGTGCACCGCTGGGTGGACGGCGCCAATCCCCTCCCCGGGGCCGAGCCCGACCCGGTCGGTCTCGCCGGCGACCTGGCCGAGTTCGTGGCCGCCCTGCGTCGGATCGACCTGCCGGGCGGACGAGCCGCCCGCCGGGGCCTGCCGCT
>JAHBSN010000327.1 GCA_019639095.1 Actinomycetota bacterium | reverse complement strand
TGTCGCCGCTGGTGAGCCGCCACGCCACCCGGTTCGGGTCCGAGTAGTCGTAGCCCAGCGTGTACTGGACCGAACGGCCCATGCCGCCGGCCCGGAACCGCACCGAGAGCCCACGGCCCTGGTCGTCGGTCTCCAGCACCTCGATGGCCTTCAGGTCCTTCGCCCACTCGGGATAGGTGGGGAAGTCGAGCAGCACGCCCCGCACCACGTCGGGGTCGGCGGCGATGGTGGTGTGCTCGGTCACGCGATCGGGCATGGCCTCATCATGGCGCAGAACCGGACCGGCGCGGGCCAGCGGGCTCGCGAGGCGGGAACGCGCCGTGCCGGGCACCCCACACCGAGATGAGGCCGATGCCCCACACCGGCGCCATGACACCGAACGGCGGGTGCACCACCGCCACGCTGGCGGCCGCCACCCCGATCTGGGCGAACCAGAGGCCGAGGAGCCGCCGGCGGACCTCGGTGGGGCCCGATCCGGTCAGGTAGAAGAGGCCGGCCAGGTCGACGACCTCGGTGCGGCTCCGCCCGGCCGCCACCACGAACCCGTAGCCGAACGCCACGCAGCCACCCAGGAACAGCAGCGCGGACACCGCCAGGTTCACGAGGTCGGTGGCCCGGCCCTCGGCCACCGCGGCGGCGAGCGTGGCCAGCACCAGGGCGCCGGTGCCCACCGCGTCGAGCGTGACCACCCACGCCCCCGCTCCCGGGTCGGCCAGGGCCCGCGGCGCCGGGGCCGGCGGGTCGGCCGCGGGTGTCGGCTCGTCGGGGCCGGGCGGGTCGGGGGCCATCAGGCCCGCTCCCGGGCGAGGGCGTCGGCGAGGGTGCGGGCCAGCACCTCGTAGGAGAACTCGGTCACGGCTCGCTGGCGGGCCGCCTCCCCCATGGCCCGGCGCCGCTCGGGGTCCACCACCAGCGCCCGCAGGGCGTCGGCGAGCTGCGCCACCGACCGCGGGTCGCGCACCACCAGCCCGGTCTCGCCGTCGGCCACCGCCTCGGCGGCGCCGCCGCTGTCGCCGGCCACCTGGGGCACCGCGCAGGCGGCCGCCTCCAGGAACACGATGCCGAAGCCCTCCTGCTCCAGGCCGAGCCAGCGGTTGCGGCAGTCCATGGCGAAGATGTCGCCGGCGCCGTACAGGGCGGGGAGGTCGTGGTCGTCCACCCGACCGAGCAACCGCACCGGCGCCCCGGTCTCGGCCACCAGCCGCGCCAACCGCTCCTCGTCGCGTCCGCCGCCGGCGATGACGACCTCGAGCTCGGGGTGGATGGGGGCCAGGCGCGCCGCCGCGCGCACCAGCACGTCCATGCCCTTGCGGGGCACCAGCCGGCTCACCGAGACCACCAGCGTGGCGTCGGGCGACGCACCGAAGCGCTGCCGGGCCGCACGGCGCTCGGCATCGGACAGCGGGCGGAAGCGATCCACGTCGACCCCGGGCGGCACCACCACCACCGGCAGGCTGCGGCCGACGGCACGCTCGCCCTCGTCGGCCGGGTAGCCGCCGGCCGCCACCACCAGCTCGGCGCCCCGCAGCACCCGGGCCAGCGCGTGGCGAGGGCCGGGCACCCGCCCGGGCACCGTCACCTCGGCGCCGTGGAGGATCACGCCGTAGGGCCGGCCCAGGCTCGGGCCGAGGTGGCCCACCGGCAGAGCCGGGTCGAGCAGCACCAGCTCGGCCCCCACCTCGTCGGCCAGCGCCACGATCCGGCGGCGCAGGGCGGCGGTGGGGAGCAGCACCCGCTCGTCGGCCCGCTCGATCCGGAAGCCGGCCTCGGCGTCGAACGCCGCCGCCCCGGCATGGGGCGTGGTGAGCACCGTGGCCTCGTCGGCCGGGAGGCGGCGCCACAGCTCCCACAGGTACGACTGGATGCCGCCGATCTTGGGCGGGAAGTCGTTGGTGACGAGGAGGTGCTTCACGAGGTCCCGGAGGGGGTGGACGGACGAGGGGCCACCGGCGCGGCGAGCTCGTCGCGCACCAGGGGGTGGGGATCGTCGGCGACGACCGACGTGAGATCGTCGCACCCCAGCCGACGCGCCGCCCACACGGCGTGGCCCCGCACGAGCGCCTGCGGGTGCTCGAGGGCGGCGGCCAGGGCCGCCCGCACCGCCGGATCGGTGCCGTCGCCCACGTTGCCCAGCGCCACCAGGGCGTTGCGGCGAAGGTGGACGGGGTCGCGCTCGGCCACGTACCAGCGGCCGTGGCGATCGAGGAGCTCGGCGTCGGTGGCCGCCAGCAGCTCGAGCAGCGGCACCCAGGCCCGGTCGGTCCGGCCGAGCGGCACCGGCGTGCCCGAGCCGTCGGGCCCGGCGCGTCGGACCTCCAGGCGGTTGGGCGGGCAGACCTCCTGGCACTCGTCGCACCCATAGATGCGGCCGCCGAGGGCCTCGCGCTGGTGGCGAGGGAACGGGCCCGTGGCCTGGAGCGTCCAGGACAGGCACCGGCGGGCGTCGACCACCCCCGGCGCCACGATGGCCCCGGTGGGGCACGCCGGCGCGCAGCGCTCGCAGGTGCCGCAGCCGTCGGGCACCGGCTGGGGGTCGGGCAGCCCGGCGAGGTCGTCCGGTCCGGCGTCGGTGATCACCGAGCCGAGCACGAACCAGCTGCCGTGGCCGGGGAGGAGCAGGTTGGCGTTCCGGCCGAACCAGCCGAGCCCGGCCCGGTGGGCGACGGCGCGGTCCACCAGGTGGTTCTGGTCGCTCACCACCACCGCCCGGTCGCCGGCCTCCCGGAGCCCGTCGTCCACCGCACCGACCCCGCCGAGCAGGCGGTCCTGGTCATCGGCCCACACGTAGCGCGCCACGACGCCCAACGGGCCCCGGTGGGAGGGCGGCTCCGGAAGGTCGCGGTGGTAGGAGCAGGCGCCGACCACGAGGGTCCGGGCGCCGGGCAGCGTGGCCGCCGGGTCGGTGGAGCGGGCCGGGTTGCGATAGGTGAACTGCATCGAGCCGGCCAGCCCCGCAGCCCGACGCTCCTCCAGCACCTGGCGCGCGTGGTCGAACGGCGCCGCATCGCACGCGCCCACCACGTCGAGCCCGGCGGCACGACCGACGGCGGCCAGCGCCTCGAAGGTCAACGTCGCCGGCACCCCGCCATGGTCGCACGGCCGGCCGCCGGGTCCCGGGCGGTCAGCCGGTGCGACGACGGTGGCGCAGCGGCGGGGCGAGGCCGGCCTCGTCGAGCAGGCGCATCGCCCGGGCCTCGTCGAGGTCGACCACCACGGGCGCGCCCGACTCCACCCCGCAGAGGAACGTGACCACGCAGTCGCCGCAGGCATCGGTCGCCTGGAGCGCGCACTCGTCGCAGTCGATGCGGAGGACGCCGTCGGCCGGGGGGCGGCGGGATGGGCTGGGAACGGGGACGACGGGCGCCATCGGGACCTCCAGGTGGTGAGGACGCCATCATCCCCACCCCCAGTGACAGCGAGCCCCGCCAGGTGGCCGAAACCCCTCGAGGCGCGTGCGCTCGAGCCAACCCACTCGGCACGGCTGCACGAGCCTCCGGGCGGTGGTCCGGGGTCAGCGACCGAGGGCGGCGAGGAAGTCGGGCGACGAGAGCACGGCGGCGCCCTGCCGGCGGGCATCGTCGGCCACCTCGCGGTCCGACGACACGACCACCACCGGCTGGCTCGCCGGCAGCTCGGCCAGCAGGTGGGCGATGGCCTCGTCGGCGGTGACCCCGGTGGGCGAGAATCGCACCTGCACCGACCGGCTGGCCGCCGGTGCCGTCGCATCGCTGTCGCCGTCGAACACCACGGTGATCGGCACTCCGGTGCGGGCCCGGTGCTCCTCCAGCAGTGCGACGGTGCGGCGCCGCTCCTCCTCGGGCTCGAGGTCGGGCCAGGTGGTGCGAGCCACGTTGTACCCGTCGACCACCAGCAGGGCGCCGCTGGCCGCCACGAGGTGCCGGTGGGCCTCGGGCGCATCGTCAGCGAGGCCGGCCGGGAGCGCCGGAGGCCGACGGGCGAAGCGCGGGCGGCGGGCATCGGTGCGGTCGACGTCGGGCGCCAGCGCATCGACCACGTCCCCCAGCGCTCGGGCGAGGTCGGCCGCCCGCTCCGCCGCGGCCGACACCGACTCCCGAGCCTCCGCCAGGCGCGGGTCGAGACGCCAGAGGGGCGCCGCCGGTGCGCCCGGGCCTCGGGCCAGGAGCTCGGCCTCGGCCTGCCGGGTGGCCTCACGAGCCACCC
>JAHBSN010000326.1 GCA_019639095.1 Actinomycetota bacterium | reverse complement strand
TTCGGGGCGGCGAGACCGTGCGGTGGACCTACGCCGACCTCGGCCGGGAGGCGCGCCGGGTGGGACGGGCGCTCGTGGCCCGGGGCGTCGAGCCCGGCGAGACCGTGGCGCTCGTGATGGCGAACCGGCCCGAGGTGCTGGCCGCCCTGTTCGGCGCGGCGATGGCCGGCGCGGTGGTGGCCCCGCTGTCGACCTTCTCACCCACGCCCGAGCTCGACCACCTCCTGCGCACCTGCGGCGCCTCGGTGGTCCTGGCCCAGGAGCGGATGCTGGGCCGGCGCTTCGGCGACGACGTCCGCGCCCTGCAACGGGACCTCCCGGCCCTGCGCCACGTCGCCGTGCTGGGCGAAGGCTCGTGGGACGAGCTGCTGGCGGCCGGCGACGCCACGGGCGGCGACGGGGACGCCGCCCTCGCCGCGCGGGCGACGGCGATCGACCCCGACGACCCCGCCCTCGTCATCTTCAGCTCCGGCACCACCAGCGCGCCGAAGGGGATCCTCCACGGGCACCGGTCGCCCACGCTCCAGTTCTGGCTGCAGGCCGACCTGTGGGGCCGCCACGCCGGCACCCGGATGTACACGCCGCTGCCGATCTTCTGGACCGCCGGGCTGAACACCGCGGTGGGGTCCACGCTCGCCGCCGGCGGGTGCTGGGTGGCCCAGGAGGCGTTCGACGCCGGCGAGGCGCTCGCCCTGCTCGAGCGCGAGCGGGTGACCGAGCCGTACACGCTGCCCCACCAGACCGCAGCGCTCGCCGAGCACCCGGCGTGGGCGAGCACCGACCTGTCGGCCGTGCGCTGCGCCTACGGCAAGGGCGCCTACGCCCGCCACCCGAGCGTGTCGCCGGACCCGGGGTGGATCATGCCGGTGGGCTACGGCCTGTCGGAGACGTGCTCGTTCGTGTCGGGCTACGCCAGCACCGAGTCGCGCGAGCAGGTGAAGGTCGGTGCCGGCCACCTCCTGCCCGGCACCCGGCTGCGCGTCGTCGACCCCGACACCGGTCGCACGCTCGGCGTGGACGAGGCCGGCGAGCTGGCCGTCGCCGGCGCCACCCTCATGCACGGCTACCTCGGTCGGCCCGCCGCGGCCTGCTTCGACGCCGACGGGTTCTTCCGCACCGGCGACGCCGGCCACGTCGACCGAGACGGCATCGTCCACTACACCGGGCGTCGCACCGAGATGATCAAGACCGGCGGCGCCAACGTGTCGCCGGCCGAGCTCGAGGGGGCGCTGCGGGCCTGCCCGCCGGTGAAGCTCAGCCGCATCGTCGGCGTGCCCGACGAGCGGCTCGACCAGGTCGTGGTGGCGTGCATCGTCTGCCGCGACGGCGAGTCGGCCACCGAGGCCGAGGTCCGGGCCTTCCTGCGCGAGCGGGTGGCCGCCTACAAGGTCCCCAAGCGGGTGCTGTTCTTCGCCGACGGCGAGGTGCCCATGACCGCGAGCGACACCAAGGTGCGCGACGACGCCCTCATCGCCCTGGTGCAGCAGCGCCTCGGCGAGCCCACCCTCACCACCACCTGACACAGGAGCCCGATGAGCGACGAGACCGAGCTGGACGTCACCGACCTCGACCGGTACATGGGCGTGCCGATGGAGCCGGGGCTGCTCAAGGAGCCGGTGGCCACCAACGACATCCGGCGGTGGGTGCAGGCCATGCACTACCCGAACCCGCTGCACTTCGACGAGCACTGGGCGGGCGCGAGCCGCTTCGGCGACCTCGTCGCGCCGCAATCGTTCACGGTGGCGTGCGACACGAGCCACGGCTGCTCGCCCGCGCAGGTCGGCAAGATCCCCGAGTCGCACCTGATCTTCGGCGGCGACGACTGGTGGTTCTTCGGTCCGCGCATCTGGCCTGGCGACCACCTCATCTGCCACCGCATGCCCTACGACTACCGGGTCACCGAGACCCGCTTCGCCGGGCCCACGTGCTTCCAGCGGGGCGACACGCTCTACGTCAACCAGCGCGGCGAGCGGGTGGCCCTCCAGCGCTCCACCGCCATCCGCTACCGGCCGCGGAAGGCCAAGGAGAAGAAGCTCTTCGCCGACCCCGGCGACCCCACCTGGACCGACGACGAGCTCGCCGCCCTCGAGGAGCGCAAGCTGGCCTTCATCGACCAGGTGCAGGGCCTCGGCCACGACCCCCGGCTCCACGAGAGCGTGTCGGTGGGCGACGCCCTCGCCGAGCACGTCCTCGGCCCGCACAGCCTGGCCAGCTTCGCCACCGAGTGGCGGGCGTACCCGATGACCACGTGGGGCGCCACCCGCAAGGGGCCGACGTCGCTCACCGCCGAGGAGCTCGGGTACACCAAGGAGATGGCCGGTGCCGAGGGCGACCGCGACGTGGAGCGGGTCAACCCCGAGCTCACCGACGGCGCCTACTACGGCCCGTCACGCGGCCACCTCCAGCCCCGCTGGGCCGAGCACATCGGGATGCCTCGGGGCTACGGCTACGGCGCGTCGATGGGGGCGTGGGTGCTCGACTACGTGTCGGGCTGGGCCGGGGAGTGGGGCATGGTCGCGAGCTCGAGCTCGCAGTACCGCAACCCGGCCTTCACCGGCGACGCCACCATCCTGAACGGGTCGGTCACGGGCACCCGGGTCGATCGCAAGGGGCGGTGCCTGGTCGACGTGGCCGTCGACGTGCGCAACCAGCTCGACGCCGTGCTCGCCAAGGCCACCGTGGAGGTCCTGCTCCCGAGCCAGGCGCAGCTCGACGCCGGCACCTACCGCGATGGGCAGGGCCTGGCCGCCGTGCGCTGAGCCGCCTCGGGTCGAGCAGGCCGGCTCAGGCCCAGGCGAAGAACACCTGGCCGTCGGCCGGCACGCCGGGGACGTCGTGGTCCACGGGCTCGTCGGTGATCGTCGGATCGAGGTCGTCGGCCACCTCGATGCCCTCCCACCGGAACGGCAGGCCGGCGGCACCGGTGACCGAGGCGTCGTCCATGAGCTGGACGTGCAGGTGCGGCTCGGTCGTGTTGCCCGAGTTGCCCACCTCGCCGAGCTGCGTGCCGGCGTCCACCCGGTCGCCCGTCGCCACGGTGAGCGAACCCCGGCGGAGGTGGGCGTAGGCGCTGTGGAGGCCGTCGCCGTGGTCGACCACCACGTGGTTGCCGAGCACGAACCGGGCCCCGCCGAGCTCGCGGCAGAACCCCTCGACCAGGAGCAGGTAGACGATCGAGAACCAGGACAGGCGCGACAGGTGGTCGCGCTGGCGCGACGCGGTGGACACCACCACGCCGTCGGCCACGGCCCGCACCGGCTCGCCGAAGGACGTGAAGTCCTCGGGCGAGCGCAGGCCCAGGCCCCAGCTCGGCCGGCGCCGGGCGCCCGGCGGCCGCGGGTGGAGGATGTCGATCGCGTAGGTCTGGCCGTAGGCCCGCAGCCCGTGGCTCGGCACCTTGGTGGCCGGGCTGTTCATGGCCACCCAGCGGCCCCGCACGGGTGGGCGGACCGCCACCGGCGCCTGCTCGCGGTCCCAGCGCGGCCGCACCAGGGCCAGGCCGAACAGCCCGGCCATGATCGCCAGGTCGAGCGGGCCGTCGAGGCCGAGCGGCGGGAGCACGAACACCGACGCCACGAACGACCGGGTCCACCAGCTCGTCCGGCGGGCGATCCAGCGGCGGGTCGGGCTGCGGCGGCTGACGGGCGGCACGGGGGCTCCTTCGAGGTGGGGGGCAAACGAGTCCGGTACCCGATCGAGCGGCGAGCGATCCGGGCGGTGCCGTGGGATCATCCTGGGTGCGGGTTCCCGTGTGGGAGGAACCCCAGGTGAGGGGGGTGGCATGGCCGACGAGACGGGTTCCGCCGAGGCGGTGCGGGTGGTGGAGGCGTTCAACGAGGTGTGGGGCGCCCACGACCTGGAGGGGTGCCTCGCGATGCTCACCGACGACTGCGTGTTCGACGCCACCGGCCCGGCGCCCGACGGCGTGCTCAGCACCGGCAAGGACGAGATCCGAGCCGCCTGGCAGCCGATCTTCGACGACCCCACCAGCGTGTTCGAGGCCGAGGAGGTGGTCGGGCTGGGCGACCGTGTCGTGGCCCGGTGGCGCTACACCTGGGCCGAGGGCCACATCCGCGGCATCGACCTCTTCGCCGTGCGCGACGGCAAGGTCAGCGAGAAGCGCGCGTACGTGAAGGGCTGATCGCCCGGTTCGGCGGGGGCGGCGGCGGGTAGTTGCCGACCGATGTTCTTCG